>DMCJ01000141.1 GCA_003446735.1 Lachnospiraceae bacterium
AGCTTTAAAAGATGATCGAGCCTGGTTAAGGCTTTTTTCATCATATCATCATTAAATTCGGGAGTGCCGCATAACTCGGCAAGTTCATCCAGATCAACGACTTTTACAAAACCATCCGGGAATATGATCACGTCAGCTAAAAGATCTGTTGTGATCAGGGCATTTTTTTCCTTGTCATATTCGCTGTCTATTATATCGCAGTACCAGTAAAGAAGCTTGCCGTCATCGCGGTAGAATTTGCTTACCTTTATCCCTTCATTTAGGAAGTAGCCGGATATCCCGTGGTGAAGATCTTCCCTCGGACGAATGGCATGCCATTTTGCAAACAACGTTCCTTCTCCGGGATCATATGCCACGATCTCATCATCCTTAAGGCAGATACATTCCGCCGGGATGAGGCGTTTCCTGTATAAAGTAGGTGCATCCATTTTCATTCCCCCTTTGATGTGGTGCGCAGATATACATAGCATCATTATACCCCTATGAAATGGGGGTTGTAAAGGATATGCATTTTCTGAATAATTTTTATATCTTATAGTTTTTTCATAAGCATTAGGTGTGTAAAAAGGAGGAACTTATGAATCGAAAGGCGATACTGAAAAAAGGGGTCATCGTGACCGCGATCTGTGCCTGTACCCGCACCCGCGCCCGCGCCCGCACCTGTGCCTCAGCTGGGAATGCCGCCTCAGGGTATGCCCCCTCAGCCGGGAATGCCGTCTCAGGGATATAACCAGGCACCTCCGATGGGTATGCCACCTCAGCCGGGAATGCCGCCTCAGGGTATGCCCCCTCAGCCGGGAATGCCGTCTCAGGGATATAACCAGGCACCTCCGATGGGTATGCCACCTCAGCCGGGAATGCCACCCCAGGGAATGCCGCCTCAGTATGCGCAGCCCAATCCTCCTAAAAAAGGAGGCAGTGCCGGAATTATAATAGCAGTAGTGGTTGGAGTGCTCGCACTTCTTATAATAATGCTCGTAGTGTCGATCAAGCTTTTTGCAGCAAAGCCCGCACCCGCAACGGGGACAGCTCTTTACGATATGATAGATGAGACTGCGGCATATTCATACGGCTCAGAGGCTGAAGACGGATATGAAACATGGGATTAAATATTTAAAGAGCCAATAGAAGAATGGTTTTGATAATTCCCGCTCCGGATTTTTCGGAGCGGGTTTTTGCGCGGGTTTTGTTGAACATGGGAATGAATTAGATTATAATAAATATGTATGGTCATGCGACGTGACCCGGTCAAAGGAGTAAACTTAACTTATGAAGGGTATAAGGGACGACATCAGAAGGTTTGGAATAGATATTCTCTGCGCCGATTCATATAGAAACGCAAAAAAGCACGTCCAACACGGAAATGTCTCGGTTTTCAGGCACAGCATGCATGTGGCGGAGATGAGTTTGAAATGGGCCAGAAAGCTGCCCATAAGGTTTTCGGAAAAAGAGCTTGTAAGAGGAGCTCTTCTTCATGATTATTTTCAATACGACTGGCACGGAAGGAAGTCTGAATTCCCGAAGATATTTAAGATGCACGGTTTCACTCATGCGAAAAGGGCATTGGAAAATGCAAAGAGGGATTTTGATCTCGGCCATATAGAAAGAGACATAATAGCTAAGCATATGTGGCCGCTTACACTAAGGAGCATACCTAAACACAGGGAATCCTGGCTTGTTACGGCAGCGGATAAATATGTATCTCTTATGGAGACGCTTCATATACTGAAGGGAGATTTAAAATGATCCCATTTAAAGGAGATACGCTTTCGGATAAGCTGGATAAGTACGGAAAGCAGGGCGCTTATCCGTTTCATATGCCCGGTCATAAAAGACGTGGGTTTGATGATCTTACGAATGCCATTTATAAAAGTGACATCACGGAGATAGACGGATTTGATGATCTTCATGATGCTAAGGGGATCATTAAAAGGGAACAGGAATATGCGGCTGAGCTTTTTGGCGCAGATGAGAGCTTTTTCCTCATAAACGGAAGCACATCAGGTATAATAGCTTCGCTTCTTACGGTTTCCGCTAAATATCTGGGAACAGAGTCTGAAAAGGACAGGATGGGCTTTGGGATAGATGAAGAAAAAGACGGATATATATTAATGTCCGAGACCGCTCACAGGTCTGCCTATAACGGACTTATCCTTTCCGATCTTAAGGCCGATAAGATATCCCCCGATCCGATAGAGGGAGCGCCGTTTACCGGAGGGATCTCCCCGGATGCGGTAAAAAAAGCTCTGTCCGAAAAGAAATACCGTGCGATATATGTCACATCCCCCACTTACGAAGGGATAGTAAGCGACATAAGAAAGATATGCGATATCGCGCACGAAAACAATATCCCGGTCATAGTCGATGCGGCTCACGGAGCTCATATCGAATTGTTCAACGGGCAGGGGGCACTTTCCATATATGACGAAAGCCTTCCCGAGGGGGCATTAAGATCCGGAGCGGATCTGGTGATCGAAAGCCTTCATAAGACGCTTCCCTCAATGACTCAGACCTCGATCTTTCATGTTCAGGGTAATCTTATAAAAAGAGAAAGACTCAGAAAAAGCCTTTCGATGATCCAGTCAAGCAGTCCCTCTTATGTACTTATGAGGAGCATAACAGGCTGCCTTCACTACATGGAGAAAGAAGGCCCGGCTTTGTTTGATGCATATATAAAAAGGCTGAGACGGTTTTACAATGAGACCGGTGAACTAAAGCATATACGGATATTTGGCGATAAAGAAAGTGGATACTTTGGTAAAGATCCGGGCAAGATAAATGTCATATGCCCGGGTGAAAGCATAAACGGTGAAAAGCTGCATACATTCCTTAAGGAAAGATACGGGATCCAGTCGGAGTTTTATAAGGAAAGATATGTCCTTTTGATGACTTCGCTCATGGATACCGACGAAGGATTTTTCCGTTTAAGGGACGCACTTACCGACATAGACGGGCATATTTAAGCATACACGGGACAAGGGGAAGATTTTGGGAAATATATTTATCATATGCGGAAAGAGTTCATCCGGAAAAGACACCGTATTTAAGCGTCTGATGGATGACGAGGAATTCAACATAAAAAGGATCGTACCTTATACGACACGCCCGATAAGGGCAAATGAAGCCGACGGTGCCGAGTATCATTATGTTGATGATGATGAATTAAAAAGACTCGAAGACGAAGGCAGGGTAATAGAGAAGAGAACCTATGATACGGTTCACGGATTATGGACATATTTTACCGTAGACGACGGCTTTTTGGATGACGGATCGGACCGCATAATGATAGGAACGCCCGAAGCCGTGATGGCTATAAGAGATTATGTATCATCTGACGTTAATAAAGATAAAAACTGCAATATAGTCCCCATATATATCACCTTGGACGACGGCATAAGACTCCAGAGAGCGCTCAACAGAGAGCTTGTTCAGGATGAGCCGAAGTATGAGGAGATGTGCAGGAGGTTCCTTGCGGATGCAAAGGATTTTTCCGAAGAGAACCTTGAAAAGGCGGGGATAAAGACGCGATTTGTTAACGAAGATCTGAACTCAGCGCTTACGGATATTAAAGCCTTTATAAAAGGAATACAAAATGGACATCAGTAAGATCCTTCAGACAACGCCTGTTGAACAGGCTGTCAAACCGGAAAACAACCAGGTGTCGGATGGCACCTTCAAATTCATTCTTGCAAGCAATATCGAGGAGCAGGATCTCCAGGTAAGGCTTAATTCAATGATGGAAGAGATCACCCGTCAGGGCGACAGGCTGTCAAAAAAGATGGATGTCCGGGACATGAAAAGGTACAGAAGCCTGATAAAGGATTTCATGAATGAGATCGTAAACAGGAGTCATAAATTTTCCAGGGAGAATTTCTTAGACAGAAAAGGACGCCACAGAGTCTACGGTATAATAAGGCAGGTGGACGATACGCTTGACGAGCTTGCAAGAGAACTTGTAAAAGATGAAAAGGATCATATCGCCATTTTAAATAAGATAGGCGAGATAAGAGGTCTTCTTTTGGATATATTTACCTGAGGATTTGAACAAAGAGCTTTATTGTGATATCATAAAGGGACAGCATTGCAAGGAGGGAGAGGTATGAGAAGGTTCAAAGACGTGGTCGGACAAAAGTCAATAGTCGATCATTTACAGAATGCCGTTACAACGGGTAAAGTTTCTCATGCTTATATCCTTCAGGGCGAGAGAAGCGCAGGAAAGGAATTTATTGCCAAGACCTTTGCCGCGGCTCTTTTATGCGAAAAAGGCGGACCCGAGCCCTGCGGAGAATGCCACTCCTGCAAGCAGGCCGAAAATGACAACAATCCCGACATCATCCGCATCATCCATGAAAAGCCCAATACCATAGGCGTCGAGGATATAAGGAAGCTGACCGGTGATATAGCCGTTAAGCCTTATGCCGGGAAATATAAAGTCTATATAGTAAATGAAGCCGAGAAGATGACGGTTCAGGCTCAGAACGCTCTTTTAAAGACGATCGAGGAGCCGCCGGAATATGCAGTCATCCTCCTTCTTGCGACCAACACGGATGCCCTTTTGCCCACGGTCTTAAGCAGATGTGTACTGCTTACGATGAAGAGCGTGTCCGATGAGGAAGTAAAGAAATACTTAATGACCGAGCTCATGGTCCCCGAATACAAGGCTGATGTATGTGTGGCTTTTGCCAGAGGAAATCTCGGAAAGGCAAAGGGACTTGCTTCGAGCGAAGAATTCGAAAACATAAAATCCGATGCCGTGACGTTGTTAAAATACATCTATGACATGGAGATAGGTGAGATAGTTACGGCCATCAAAAAGATAGGCGAATACAAATTCGAGATAAACGATTATCTTGATATCCTGTCCGTATGGTACAGGGATGTACTTTTGTTCAAGGCTACAAATGATGTGAATCACCTCATATTCAGAGATGAGATCCAGTATATAAAAAGGACGGCCGACAGGAGTGCATATGAGGGCATAGAGGAGATACTCGAGGCGCTTGAAAAGGCTAAAGACAGACTTAAGGCAAACGTTAATTTCGACCTTACGATGGAGTTGCTTCTCCTTACCATTAAAGAAAACTGATTGGAGTAATATATAAATGAAAAGAGTTATCGGTGTTCGATTCCGAATGAGCGGAAGGATCTATTTCTTCGATCCCGGAGAGTTTCAGATAAAAAGAGGAGAACACTTAATAGTTGAAACCGTAAGAGGTATAGAATACGGTACTGCCGTCGGAGAGATAAGGGAAATAGCCGATGAAGAGATCGACCAGCCCTTAAAGCCGGTTCTGCGCATAGCCAACGAGAGAGACGAGAAACAGCAGGAAGAAAATAAGAAAAAAGAAAAAGAAGCTTTTAAGACCTGTAAGGAAAAGATCAAGAAACACGGTCTTGAGATGAAGCTCATCGATGTGGAATATACCTTCGATAACAACAAGATCTTATTTTATTTTACCGCTGACGGAAGGATTGATTTCAGGGAGCTCGTAAAGGACCTCGCGGGAGTTTTCCGCACGAGGATCGAATTAAGACAGATAGGCGTAAGAGACGAGACCAAGCTCTTAGGAGGCCTCGGTATCTGCGGAAGGCCACTTTGCTGCCATACATTCCTTGCAGATTTTGCTCCGGTTTCGATAAAGATGGCAAAGGAGCAGAGCCTTTCCTTAAATCCCACCAAGATATCAGGTGTATGCGGAAGGCTTATGTGCTGCCTTAAGAACGAAGAAGACACCTATGAGGAGCTTAACAGAAAGCTTCCTTATGTCGGAGATCAGGTTACCACTGACGACGGCCTTAAGGGTGAGGTTTCATCGGTTGATGTGCTCCGTCAGAAAGTCCGCGTTGTCGTTGAAGTGGACGGCGAAAAGGAAGCCAGGGACTATGGCGTTGAAGAGCTCAGATTTAAGAAACGCCACAGAAAGGGCAAAGGAAAGAACGATATAAAAGAAGAGGAATCAGCGGAGTTATTGGAACTTGAGAAAGATTGATCCAAAGGAGAATGAGCGAATAGACGATCTATGCAGAGACGGCTACATGATCCTGCAGGATACAAAAGGATTTTTATTCGGAGTGGACGCTGTTCTCCTTACGGACTTTGTAAAGAAGGTCCCGGAGGGAGGAAGCGTCCTTGATATTTGCAGCGGTAACGGGATCATCCCGATCCTTCTTGCCGCAAAGACAAAGGCAGGACATATAGACGGCCTGGAGATCCAGGAGGATGTGGTCGACATGGCATCCAGGAGCGTTTATATGAACGAGCTCGAAGAGCGGATCACGATGACCTGCGGAGACCTTAAGGAGATAAACCGGTATTATAAGGCTCACAGCTTTGATGTCGTAACGGTAAACCCTCCTTATACAAAGGAAAGCGGAGGCCTTACCGGAGAAAACGATTCAAGGATCATAGCCCGCCACGAGGTAAAGTGCTCTCTTTCAGATGTGATAAAAGCATCGGCTCAGATGCTTAAATTCGGCGGGGCATTCTTCATGGTCCACAGACCGCAGAGGCTCGTGGATATAATGAGCCTTATGAGAGAATATCAGATAGAGCCGAAACGAATGCAGCTATCATACAATACCAGGGAAAGCGAGCCCAATCTGGTGTTCATAGAAGGGCGGTATAAAGGAAATCCGGAGCTTCGGATAGAGCCGCCGCTTATACTTGACGAGCAGGGAGAAAAATGAGCGGAACACTGTATCTGTGTGCAACACCCATAGGAAATCTTTCGGATATCACCGACAGGGTCAGGGATACCTTAAAAAGTGTGTCCGTTATAGCGGCCGAAGATACCAGGAACAGCATCAAATTACTAAACAGATTTGATATACATACGCCCCTTATAAGCTTTCACGAATACAATAAAACCGAAAGAGGACCCGAGCTTATAGCAAAGCTTAAGGCGGGAGATGACATAGCTCTTATTACCGACGCGGGTACTCCGGCGATCTCCGATCCCGGGGAGAGTCTTGTAAAGGATTGCTTAAAGGAAGGGATAAAAGTGACCAGCCTTCCCGGAGCATGCGCCCTTATAACTGCGCTCACGATGTCGGGAATGCCGACCGGAAGATTTTGTTTTGAGGGATTTCTGCCC
>DMCJ01000178.1 GCA_003446735.1 Lachnospiraceae bacterium
TATCTCTTCCTCGCTAAAACCCGTTTCCTCGGATATCTTATCTACGACCTTATCGGTAACTTCATCGGCCTTTTCGTCTGCCTCTTCCTTTACCTTATCATCGGTCTTTCCGGCCTTATCGGCCTTATCGGTCTTATCTGTATTTTCTGTCTTTTTATTATCGGCGGCACTAACTTCCTTGTCTGCACCGGCATTATCACTTTTAAGGACACTGCCCTGTTTAATGGTCTGTGTTCCTGCATTTACAGGTCTTTTATCCTTATCGTTTAAAGTCTGATCAGCCTTATTATCACCGGCCATCTTCATCGCGTCCGTGAAAGAAAATCCGTTTTCTTCACTACCGTTATTGTTCTTAACGGCCGCTCCCCTGACACTTGCCACGGCGGGTATATCGGTGATGGGTGCAATCGTCATATGCCATCCTCCTTTGCGTATTTATAATCAATACTTATATCGGCGGATTTTTACATTTCTTAACTGTCGGGATCCATAATCTTTGTAAGCTGGGCCGCAACCGTGGAATCCATTACGCCAAGGATCGCGCCTCTGTCGTCAGGTTCCATGACGCCTAAGATCTTGGCTGCGAGAGCAAGATTATTAGTCATCTTTTCGAATATCTCGGCAGCCTGCTTGGGCTTCATCTCGGAATATGCCTGTGCATATTCCTCTATCTCCTTGCTGACCTGTTCTTCCTTTACCACTTCTTTATAAAGATTCTGCGCGGTCTCGGGATCCATGGTCTCGTAATATCTGGCATATTCCTCGGGCCCGGGGCCTTTATCGGAATATACCACTTCCTCATAGAATTCATTCTTTATCCTCTGGAATTCTATCTGATTTTTTTCAAATGTGGAAAGCCTTTCAACTTCGGCTTTTAATTTCGCGATCTCCTCGCTGTCGGCACTTGAATTGCTCTTTTGCTGCTCGAGCTGGAGCCTTAATCTCTCCACGTCCTCAACAGCTTCTTTTAATGAGGTATAACCTCCGTATCCGCCTTCGGTGACACTTTCCGTATCATCGGAATCGGGCAGTATCTTATTTAAGATTGGAACGTCCTTTAAGACGGGCGCCATGACATTGGATCCAAAGCCTCCGACATCGAGTTTTATTAAAAGGACCAGGATAACGAGCCATACAAGGATTATTATTATGGTCACGAAAATGACGCTGGCTGTTCCGCCCTCGTCTTCGTCGTCAAGGCTGGCCTCTTCCTTTGCAAGTTCTTTTGCTCTCTGCTTTGCGGCCTTTTTCTGATCTTTTTGTTCTTTCTTTAATTTCTTTTTTTCTTCACTTAAGCGCTTCTTTTCCGCTTTAAGGTCGACTGCCTTTTCGTCTGCCATTTTGCCTTCCTCGTATATATTTCCCTTTTTACATAAGATCGGTATTTATCTTTTTCTGCCCGTGGGTATAACTTGTAAGCTCGTCTATCTGCTTGCTCTCGGCCGCTTTTTCTTCGGCTAAGAATTCCTCGAAAGCCCTTTCTTTTAAGATATCCTGGGTCTTTCTCTCCTGCATCGCCTTCTGCATCTTTACCCTTTTTTCTTCCAGGATCTTTTCAGCCATTCTAAGCTGGATCGTCTGGGCTCTTATCATCTCATCGGCATGAGCTACAAGCTTTTTATTCTCATCTATCTTTAAGATATCAAGGCGCTCCGAAAGAAGGAGAGCTCTTCCTTCATCCTCTAATCTCCTGCGTCTGTCGTAGCACATCTTAAGCTTTTCTTCTTCTTCGGCAACGCGCATATTGGCAGAAGCAAAATCATTTTTTGCCTGCTCTTCCATCTTCTCTTTGACATTCAGGATGTTCTGCATCCTGTATACGAATCTGCTCATATATTTTCCCGCTTCTTACGATCAAAACAGGTTCTGGAGCATATCTACTTCCTCGTCAAAAGAGAATTTCTCATCCGTTGACTGGAGCAAAAATCCGTTAACGGCATCGATCTTTTCCATCGCATAATCTATATTGGGATTGCTTCCCCTTTTATATGCTCCGATATTGATAAGATCCTCCGCATCGTTGTATGTCGCAAGCACGTTTTTAAGCTTTCCGGCCGCTTTTTTATGCTCGGGATCGGCTATCTGGCTCATACACCTTGAGATGCTCTGCAGTACATCGATCGCAGGATAATGATTCTTATGCGCAAGCTTCCTGTTAAGCATTATATGACCGTCCAATATACTTCTTGCCGTATCGGTGATGGGTTCGTTAAAATCATCTCCGTCTACAAGGACCGTATAAAGTCCGGTTATGGAACCAACGTCATTTTTCCCGGCTCTTTCAAGTAATTTCGGCATCTCGGCATAAACGCTCGGCGGATATCCTCTTGTAACTGGAGGCTCGCCGCTCGCAAGACCGATCTCGCGCTGGGCCATCGAAAAACGTGTAAGGGAATCCATCATGAGAAGGACGTCCCTTCCCTTATCCCTGAAATATTCGGCTATCGCGGTCGCGGTCATGGCTGCCTTTTTTCTCTCAAGGGCGGGCTTGTCGCTCGTAGCTACAACGACCACGCTCCTTGCCATTCCTTCGGGACCTAAATCCCTTTCTATAAATTCCCTGACCTCACGTCCACGCTCTCCGATAAGAGCGATGACATTTATGTCAGCTTTCGTATTCCTTGCAAACATGCCCATGAGGGTGGATTTACCAACGCCCGAACCGGCGAATATCCCGATACGCTGTCCTTTTCCGACGGTGATAAGTCCGTCTACGGCTTTTACCCCCAAGGGAAGTATCGTATCTATTATCTCTCTTTTCATGGGATCGGGCGCAGGCGCATCTATGGGATAGCTCTGAATGCAGTTTAACTCGGATCCGTCCGAAGGTCTGCCAAGTCCGTCAAGCGTCTTTCCTAAAAGATCGTCTCCTACGGGAACGCTTAAGGGCTCCCCTTCGCATTCCACTATGCATCCTCCGCCTATCCTGTCCGTAGCCTCATATGGCATCAGCAAAGTATGCTTATTTTTAAAACCGACAACTTCAGCCATGATAAAGTCGCCGGTTCTTCCTTCTTTATATATCCTGCAAAGGTCTCCCATCTTGGCGCTGGGTCCGGCCGATTCTATGGTAAGACCCACCACGTTTATGACCTTTCCCATGCTCTTTGTAAAATTCATGGAGAGCACTCTGTCGTATTTTCTTATATCAAAGGCGCCTAATGCCATCAGTCGATCCCTTCGTACGCAAGGAGCATGAGTTCTTTCTTAAGCTCGGCAAGCTCCACGCCGAGACTGCAGTCAAATATTCCGTTCTCCGTCTCGATTATGCATTCGTTCTTAGATAAAGTGGCATCTTCAAATACTTCAAAACTCGCATTTACGATGCCGCACGCTTCGATGAGCTGATCTTTTCTCGTCGAAACAAATGCGATATCCTCAGGAGAAACATGAACGAGATATTCATGTCCGCCGTCCATATCCCTTAAAGCATTCGCAAGGAGATGGAATACTATGTCTTTCTGATCGTCGAGTCTTATCCTGAATATCTGCTCGTATATCTTTGTGATCTTATCAACGAGCGCAGGCTCTATCTCTTTTATCTTATCCTGATAATATTTCGTCTGGGCTTCCTCTTTTTCGGAAAGCTCCCTTAAAGTCTGATCTCTTACGGCCATAAGTTCAGCTTCCGCCGCACTTTTTCCTTCATTATATCCTTCCCTGTAGCCTTCTTCCCTGGCGCGGCTCTTTATCTCTTCCGCTTCGCGGTTGGCATTTACAAGGATGTCTCCGGCCTGATTGTGTGCTTCTTCTATTATCTCTTCGGCCGCGGGTCCGTTATATTGTTCATTTGCGCTTTCCCCACCGTAGACCGCACCTTCGGCATCATCATCAAGAAGGCGCGAAACGGAAGCGGCCTCGATCCCGTCGGTAAATTCATCGGGAAAAGTCTCAATGGTCTCATCATCCTTAAGACTTTCCTCTAAATCCCTCGAAAGCTGTTCGATCTTCTCCGCTATGCGTTCATTATAATCAATGACTCTCGTGCCTTTATCGCTTAAGTCTACCTGACAATATTTAACAACATTTCTGTTATTAGACAACAAGCTCGTCTCCTCCGCCTCTGGAAATGATGATCTCTCCGGAGTCTTCCAGCTTTCTTATGATATTTACTATCTTCTGCTGTGCATCCTCGACATCCTTCATACGTACGGGGCCCATGAATTCCATATCTTCCTTGATCATGGACGCAAGACGTGAGGACATGTTCTTTAAGATAGCACCCTGAACTTCTTCATTGCTGCCCTTAAGAGCTATCGCAAGGTCATTATTATCAACATCACGCAGCACACGCTGTATCGAACGGTCGTCGAGGAGCAGGATATCCTCGAACACGAACATCTTCTTTCTGATCTCGTCCGCAAGCTCGGGATCTTCGATCTCGAGGGACTCCATGATATGACGCTCTGTTCCTCTGTCTACTGTATTTAAGATCTCTACGACCGCATCTACGCCGCCGATGACCGTGTAATCCTGGTTGACGAGTGAAGATATCTTTCCTTCGAGCACTCGCTCCACCTCCTTTATGACATCGGGGCTCGTCCTGTCCATCGTTGCCACTCTCTTTGCAACATCGGCCTGCATATCCGGAGTAAGCGCAGATATGATGAGCGCCGCCTGCGAAGGCGCAAGATAGGAAAGGATAAGTGCTATGGTCTGAGGATGCTCGTCCTGGATAAAGTTTAAGAGCTGCGAAGCATCGGCCTTTCTTACGAATTCGAAAGGCTTTACCTGTAAGGAAGCGGTAAGCTTTCCGATGACTTCTAACGCCTTGTCCGCACCGAGCGCACTCTCCAAAAGTTCTTTTGCATATCCGATACCGCCTTCCGCAATGTATTGCTGCGCAAGACAGATCTCATAAAATTCATCTATTATCTCTTCTTTAAACTGGGGAGTGATGGATCTGGTATTTGCTATCTCAAGCGTCAGCTCCTCGATCTCATCCTCTTTTAAATGCTTGAAGATCTGAGCCGATTTCTCAGGCCCCAAGGCGATAAGAAGTACGGCTGCCTTCTGCATTCCCGTTATCTGTGTTTCGGTCTGCCGTGCCATTTTTACCCCCAATCCTCCTGAAGCCAGTTACGAAGCAGGCTTGCTGCGGCTTCCGGATTATCATCAACGAATTTCTCTATCATCTTTCTGGCTTCGGACTTCTCCTGAAGCTCGATATCATCAAGACTCTCGGTAGGCGTAGACTGAAGGAGATTCTCCACCGAGAGCTCCTCTTCCTCTTCCTCCTCGGGCTTTTCGGTCCTCATGGACCTTAAGATAACAAATGCAAGAAGCCCCAGGATGATGAGTATGATGACTATCTGAATTATGTCGGTCGCATCAACGCCGAGTCCCTCTCTGTCAATAAAGACAGGAACTTCGTATGCGACGATACTTATGTTAGCCTGAGGTATTCCCGTAGCCGTCTGTACCACGGAAAAAAGGTCTTCATCCACTTCGAGTTTCTTCTGTTCTTCATTTGCGGCTTTAAATTCATCCCATGTCATGTCGGTAAGAAGCCCCTGTGCTCTTACATCTTCTTCTTTATAGACATGGAGCCTCTTTGCTGCTACGGATATTGAGGAAGAATCGTATTTTATAAGTCCCGGCGGTATCGTCTGCTCGGTGATCTTTTCATTGGGAAGATAATCCCTCGATTCTTCGGTAACGGTCTCGGATGAAGTATTGTAATCCTGCATAACGTAGGTCGTATCGGCATCCGAACCGTTGCTCGCGGTACCCGGAACTCCGGCCACACCTCCGGTGGATTCGGAATTGTATGTATTTTCATGACTGAGCACACCCTGCGTCTGATTCTCCGCAGGTGTAAAATCATGATCCGTTATCTTGGTGACCGAAAAATCAAGGTCCAGATTGCTCGCAACTTCGATATTGTCATAAAGTTCTGTACCTAAAAGGACGCTTCGAACTTCGTTTCTCACTACATCCTCGGCTTTCTTTTTCATCGAAAGCTGCGTATTTGCGGTCGTTCCGCCTCCGTTTAAGGACGCCTGATCCTCACCTGAGAAAAGAAGATTTCCTTCGGTATCTATGATCGTGATGTTCGCGGTGGACTCATTTCCGAGCGCCGTAGCGACGACCCTTGCAAGTGCATTTGCATTATCTTCGTCAAGCTCACCCTCAAGCTCTAAAGTAACTCCGCAGAAACTGTCCTTATCCTGCGCTATGAGCGTACCGTCATCTTCGGGAATGTCGAGATTAACGATGGCCTTTTTAACGGAACTGTTGGCCTCTAACGTCTCTGCGATCTGATTCTGGAGGTAAACCTTATATCTTTTCTGCTTATCCGACTCCGTCGTCGAGAATCCTCCGCTCGTCACATTGTCGATCGAATACGACTGCGTCGGGATATTATTCGCCCCGAGAAGCAGGTTCGCTTCGCTCTCCTGCTTGTCCAAAATGGAGATCTGCGTACCTTCCGGATTCGTCTTGTAATCCATCGAATTGGCTTTAAGCAGCTCCGTAACTTCCGAAGCTTCCTTCGCGCTCTCGCACGTAACGAGCACCACATAATTCTTCCTCGTCAGCACTGTCACGAGCACGGCAATGGCTATCACGACAACAACTGCGGCAGAGATTATTATCGTCTTCTGCCTGGTCGTGAACTTATCCCACCATTCCTTTATTCTGTTTAAGAGTTCTCTGATACGATCCATGTATCCGTTTCCTCATTTGTTTTTCTTTATGTCCGTTCGCCCGGCAAGGTCACATATTCTCATGCAAGCATGCGGATATGTGACTTTACCGGGCTTTATGCGCTCAGATCTGCATCTGGATCAGTTCTCTGTAGGCCTCGAGGAATTTATCCCTTACCGCTACGGTATATTGGAGCGCCTCGCTTGCCTTTTGCATCGCGATCGTCATGTCGTGCGTATTGTCTACCTCACCTAACGCAAACCTTATCTTTTCATTCTCCGCATCCGAAAGGTATGCATTCGTCTGCGAAATATTCTTTATGGCCGAATCAAGCACGGAGTCAAAAAGATTACCTTCGGTGTCAACTCTTTCGCCCTCTCTGCCCTTATCGATCTGATATGTATTTCTGATGGCATCGGAACTGAAATTCCTAAGTGCCCTGATATCGATTACATCCATCTGTTTATTTCCTCATGGTTTTCTTATGGAGTGCTTAAGTTCTGTCATTGTTTGGGTCGGCTATTGCTTTGCGCGGCTGCTTTAAGGCCTGCATCAGCTTGAAGCCATCTCAAGGCCTTTTACCGCGATCTCCTTGCTTGCCTTAAATGCTGTAGCATTTGCCTCGTAAGAACGGCTCGCATCGATAAGATCTGTCATCTCTGTCACTATATTGACATTGGGGTAATAAACATATCCGTCATCATCGGCATCGGGATGCGCGGGATCATATGCTTTGATAAGCTCTGTGCTGTGATCCTCATAAGTCCCTACAACCTTAACGCCTTCTCCGCCTTTTAATCCGCGTTTGGCTCTTTCAAGTGCGTTCGAAAATGAAAGCTTTCCGTTTTTTTCTTCAAATGCAACGATCTTTCTTCTGTACGGAGTCCCGTCCTCTGTCCTTGTCGTATCGACATTCGCGATATTCTGCGCGATGATGTCCATCCTGTATCTCTGGGCCGTAAGGCCGGATGCATTTATGTCAAAAGATGTAAATAATCCCATTTATCCTACCTCCCTGCTTTCTACTTTGTAGATTTCCTACTTCGTAGATTTCCTACTTTGTAGCCGTCTTCAGATTTGCAAATTCCTGGTTGACGGCCTGTATGAGGGCCTGATATCTGATCTGGTTTCCTGCCAGTTCAACAAATTCCGTATCCGGATCGACATTGTTGTCATCTATCCTGTATGAAAATTTACCGTGATCCACATATGTGCCGACATTTAATGCGTTGCGCCTTATATTGTGGACCTTTGCATCCATGGACTCGCCTCTCGATGCTTCGAGGGCCTGCCTTAATGCTCCTTCAAAATTGACATCCTGCCTCTTGTATCCGGGGGTGTCATCATTTGCTATGTTGTTCGCTATAGTCTCATTTCGAAGCCAGGCCGCATCCGCAGCCTTGTTAAGGACATTGACATAATCAAAAACGTCCGATGAAATCATGGGCATACTCCTCCCTAATCATTACTATTATAATGTATTGAGACGAAAATACAAGCCTTTTTAAGGAAAAAATACTTTATGTTGTGCTGTTTTTAAAACTGCCATACAAGATATATACCATGTTTAAACACGATTTTTGCACGGTTCTTATACATTTTTCGCACGATCTTTTCCATACCCGGCCGTCTTTCCGTCAAGCCTCCGATCGCAGTTACAAAAAATTAAACTTAAATTTAAAGTATCAAAAAAGAGATCCACATCAGATGTAAATCCCTTTAACAATAGCCAAATCCATTTGTAACTACAATATGT
>DMCJ01000075.1:0-6566 GCA_003446735.1 Lachnospiraceae bacterium
AAAGTAAGGCCCATCGATAAAAGCATGATAGCCGAGCCATTTTGCATTATCCATACTATCGTGGTAAGGAGAGAATAGATCGCAAGTTCAAGCTCGATGAGCATTATCATCATCGTAAAGTCGCAAAGGACGATATTCTTTCGTTTCGGATTTACTGTAAAGCCGGTGTTGAACATTTTGTCGGAGCCGAGATGTAATACAAGGCTCATGGAAAGATTGGTAAGCAGCATTATAGCCGGCATGATAAAAAGAACCATGGGTGAGCCATAGGAATCTTTATCCCCGCCGCCTCCGAATCTTGTTATAAAATCACCTTTTATCTGTGTTACCGCGACGGCCGCAACTATTATCGTCGCGATCAGAAATATATATGATACAGCTTCTATTATCACATGTATCTTTTTGATATAAGGTCTTGAAAACAGCATTTCCATGTCCTCCCGGATCCGAAGATCCTCTCCCGTTCATACTTATAAAAAATATAACATATAATACGAACTAATGGAATGATCCTGACTTAAAAAACAAAAAGATATAAAAAATAAAAAAATGAGGCACGGCCGTCCATCTATGGTCAAGAGTTAAAAGAAGTGGTATATTAAAAGGGTCACAGTCATTGTCGGGATGCGAAAACCGGACCATGGGAAGCAGAAAGACAAAGAAAGGTTAATAGGATCGCCTGATGACAAGTAAGACTATCCCCGCCGGAACAGTTATATATGAAAGCATGAAGGACACGGTTTCGACCCTTGACATAATAGCCAGGGGTGTTGTCCGTGCGAGCGGAGATTACAGTACAATCGACCTTGCTCCCGGAAGCGTCATCGGCATAGGTGAGCTTCCCGGTCAGAATTATGTATTCTCATATGAAGTCGCGGAAGAGGCGACGATCTATTCCTATCCCTATGAGTCGGAAGCATCACTTGTTGCTTTATTAAAAGGAAATCCCAAGCTTTTATCCGCGCTCGTTGCGATGAGCGTGCGCTATGCCAAAAACATGCAGGGTGCCGTTCTTGATACGCTTGAGTTTGTAAGGAATGAATATGAGAGGCTGAAAGCGGATTTGGGGGAATATCCTTCAGTTGCCATCTTAGCCGGGATCACGCCCAAGCCTTTTGAAGAATTAAATGCTTTCGGAGCTCCCGAGATCCTTGATAAAGCAAGAGGATGGCACAGGGATTTTGTTGAGGATCTTTACGAGAACGAGGCGAAGTTTAAGAAGGAATTTTACAGTATACCGAGTATAGGACTCGGGATCGGTCTTTCGGTTAATTCATATGCTCTTGAATCCCGTGATTTCATGCTGGATGTCATGGCTTATATGGATGAACTTACGCGTCTTTCAAAGGAATTTAAGAGTGACTGGGCAGAGGCTAAGGAAAAAGCATCCGCCACGATGGAAGAGATCGCAAACGGTGTCGATGGGAGCGAGCAGAAGGAAGATAAGTCGGATGATTCCATTAAAAACTGCCTTAATGAGATAAGGAAATTTGCTTCTCCGGAGATCACGGTATACAGCGCTTTTTCGTCAGCCCTCGATTCGTTTAAAAATAATCCCGACAGATATGGAAATGCCGATGAGACAAGGAAACTGCGGCGCGATCTTTCCAATCTGTTCTACGATATCTATCTTGCGGTTTTTTTAAAAGCATACAAAACAAGGTGGGATGATATCCCCATAGGGGTAAGGATGTTCCTCCTTTTCGGGTTCGTAGACGATAAGCTTGCCGGAGCAGACAATACCAAAAAGCTTTCAGCCATCGCTTCTTCTATAAGTATCGGAGGCGATAAGAAGATCGTGACGATGTATGAGTGGTTAAGGCTGATTTACGAAGATAAGGTCGTCCCTTCAAGGAATGAGTTTGACCTTGATTATCCCGCATATCTGAAGGAGCAGAAAAAGGAAGGGCATATCAACGAAGCAAAGGAAAAACAGCTCCTTACCAGTATGATCGACAGGCTTAAGTTCGAGATAAAGAATCTGTTTATGATAGGAAACAGGATCACTTTCGGACGCATTACCACATGTGTGCCCGTCTTTGATAAAGAAAATGTTTACAGGCAGTTAGATTCGGCCTATTTAAGCGCAGATGCGATCAATACACAGATAGAAAAGATAAGAAAGATAGATTTTACCGCGTTCTGCAGACAGAGTGTATTTTCCATGCCCGAGGCAGGTATCAATTCCTTGTTTACCACTCAGGAAGTCCTTCCTTATGTGATACTGATGCCCAATACCGGAACAAGGGCATCACTCTGGCAGGAGATAGATTCAAAAAAGAGAAATACTCCGGCCAGGATGATAATATCGATCATCCACATGGAAGATATCGAAGATACCATGATACGACTCGTGGGAGAGTTCAGGTGGGAAATGTGCAAGACCGAACACGGTATTCACTGGAACGACATAACGGATCCGTCGCTTACCTCCTGTTACAGTGATTATCTTCAGTTTTACAGAAAGAATTCCAAGCTTTCACCGGAGGTTCGTGAAAAGATATCAATGGCGCTTAAAAGCAACGCCAACAGTTTTAAAAAGGTTTTTATCTCGGATTACACTACCTATATAAAATACGAGTCCAAATATGCACTAAGGCTTAATAAGTTTTCAAGGGAACTGCTTTTTACATTCTGTCCGTTTTCAAAAGAGATAACGGCGTCGCTTAAAGATAATCCGCAGTATACGGAGCTCATCGACAGGTATGTAAGCGAAAGCGCACACAAGGTAAAGCAGCTTAACAATCTGTGTGTAAAGATAAAAAAAGCAGGTCTTACGGTACCCGATGAGATCAGAAAAGAGATCGATCTGTGGACATTGTGATTTTAGTATGGTATCTTATTAAAAGCCGGTTTTGAAAGGAAGTGCTTTTCGTGTTTTGCGGAATGACGGTATATGATGTGTTTTTCTTCTTTGCGATCTATTCGGTGATCGGATGGATGATAGAAGTAAGCTATCATGCGATAAAACAGGGCGTGGTTGTAAACAGAGGCTTTTTGAACGGACCGCTCTGCCCGATATACGGCTCGGGAATGATAATAATCTTCATGGTACTTTACGGTGTCGGTAAAGTGACCGGGAAGAATACGGATGTGAACCATGCGAGCGTTATACTCTTATTTGTGGTAGGGCTTTGCTTCTGCACTTTAGTCGAGCTTGTGACGGGATTTGTCATGGATAAGCTTTTTCACACCAGGTGGTGGGATTACAGTAAGGAGAAGTTCAATTTTAAAGGGTATATCTGCCTGTACTTCAGTATTTTATGGGGCCTTGGAGCCGCATTTGTATTAAAGGTGTTATGCCCTGCGGTCGAAAAGCTTAAGAATTTCATCCCCGTTAAAGCGGGAATAGTTTTTTTGATCGTTTATTATATAGTATTTATAGCCGACGTGGTCGTTACCATACTTACGATACTCGAATTTACCAGGCGTCTTGAAAAGATGCAGGATATCCAGAACGGGATCCGTAAGATAAGCGACAATATGAGTAAGTTCGTCGGAGGCGGTACGATAAAGACGATGGAGAAGGTCGAAGAAGGCAGGGAATTTGCCGAAAAAGCCAGGGAAGAGATCGTAGAGACCGCCGGTGAATTAAAAGATTCCTACAATGAGAAGCTCGATGAATACGAAGATCGACTTAAAGAAATGTACAGAAAGATGCGAAGAACAAAATTTTTCGGTATCGGACGACTTGCAAGAGCGTTTCCCAATATGAACAGTGTAAGATATAAGGAATCACTCGACAGATTAAAAGAATATTTTAAAAATCAGATAAATGATAATGATAAGGAGACAGAGAGTAAATGATCGAGATCAGATGGCACGGAAGAGGAGGACAGGGCGCTAAGACGGCAAGTCAGCTGCTTGCCGATGCCGCATTTATGGCCGGCAAATATGTTCAGTCCTTCCCGGAATACGGCCCCGAGAGATCGGGCGCTCCGATAACGGCATACAACAGGATTTCGGATGAAAGATGCCCGGTGCATTCCAATATCTATGAACCCGACTATGTTGTGGTGGTGGATGAAACACTACTTACAAGCGTGGATGTGACGGCAGGTCTTTCCGAAGACGGTGCGATAATCATCAATTCCGTTAAGAGTCCCGAGGAATTAAAGGAACACTTAAACGGTTATAAGGGACGCGTATGCACCATCGATGCAAGGGCGATCTCCTTAAAACACTTAGGGGCATATTTTCCCAACACGCCCATGCTCGCAGCGGTCGTTGCCGTGAGCGGATGTGTTGAGAAGGAGAGATTCCTTAAAGATATGGAAGGATCCTACAGACATAAATTTGCCAGGAAACCCCAGGTGGTTGAAGGTAATCTCAACTGTTTAAAAGACGCTTTTAGCGAAGTGAAAGGATAAATATAAATGAGCATTAAAGCCGAAGAGATAAACGAAAAGATCGCATGGCAGGATTTGACCGTCGGCTGTGAGATCTATGAGCCCGGTACGAGCCGTCTTACAAAGACCGGTGAGTGGAGATCGAGGACTCCCGAATGGATACAGGAAAAGTGCAAGCAGTGCGTGCTCTGCGCGCCTTTCTGCCCTGATGCGGCCATACCCGTAACGGACGGAAAGAGAGAAGAATTTGATTACGATCATTGTAAGGGATGCGGGATATGCATAAAGGCATGCCCTTTTAATGCTATTAAATGGAGGGACGAAGAATGAGTATAAGAGAACGTCTTTCCGGTAACGAAGCCATAGCAACGGCGATGAGACAGATAAACCCCGATGTGTTTGCGATGTTTCCCATAACGCCGTCTACCGAGATACCTCAGTATTTTGCGCAATATGTGGCTGACGGGAAGGTAGATACGGAATTTATATGTGTAGAGAGCGAGCATTCATCCCTCTCCGCATGTGTGGGCGCAGAGGCAGCAGGATGCAGAGCCGTGACGGCGACATCATCGGCAGGTCTTTCGTTTATGAACGAGGTATTATATGTTGCCGCATCATCGAGGCTTCCGATAGTACTTGCGGTGTCAAACCGTGCACTTACCGGACCCATCAATATCAACCATGATTATTCCGATTCGATGGCAGAAAGAGATTCCGGATTCATCCAGCTCTATGCCGAGAACAATCAGGAAGTTTATGATAATTATCTGATGGCTCACAGGATAGCGGAGCATCCTTCCGTAAGACTTCCGCTCATGGTCTGCGAGGATGGTTTTATCACTTCGCATGCGATCGAAAACATCGAGCTTGAAGAGGATGATGCCGTTAAAAAATTCGTGGGCACATACGAACCCGAGAACTATCTTTTAAAAGAGGAAAACCCTCTTGCGGTGGGCCCTTACGGTATCTCGGCGTATTATATGGAAGCACGTGTGGCTCAGGCTAACGCTATGAAAAACGCGAAGAAAGTAATACTCGATGTGGCAGAGGATTTCAAAAACACATTCGGCCGCGAATATGGTTTATTTGAGAGTTATAAAATGGAAGACGCCGAGGTTGCCATCGTCCTTATGGGATCCAGCGCGGGTACAGCCAAGGCAGCAGTCGATGAGCTTCGAAACGAGGGAGTAAAGGCAGGGCTTATAAAAGTAAGAGTGTTCAGGCCTTTCCCCGGCGAGGAGATAGCAGAGGCGCTTAAGGACTGCAAGGCAGTTGCGGTGCTTGATAAGAGCGAAGGCTTTTCGGCAAACGGTGGGCCTCTCTTTGCGGAGACCGCTTCCGTATGCATCAATATGGAAAAGAGGCCTAAGATGATAGATATCGTATACGGACTCGGAGGAAGAGACTTTACCGTTAAGAGTGCAGGAAGCGTATTTGAAAGACTCCTTGATATAGTTAAAACAGGACAGACCGGCCCCTTATATACACACATGGGTCAGAGGGAGCGTGGTTAATATGGCATATAATCTTAAAGAAGAAATGAATAAAAAAGAAAGGTTCCATTCCGGACACAGACTCTGTGCCGGATGCGGAGCCGGAATAGTCTGCCGTGCGATGATGAGAGCGGTCAATCCCGAGGATAAGGCTGTCATCTGTAATGCGACGGGATGTCTCGAGGTATCAAGCTTCCAGTATCCTTACACGGCATGGGAAGATTCCTATATCCATACCGCATTTGAAAATGCGTCGGCTACGGCCTCGGGTGTGGAAGCTGCCTACAATGTTATGAAGAGAAAAGGTAAGATCGATAAGGACAGGAATATAAAGATCCTTGCTATAGGCGGCGACGGCGGTACATATGATATCGGTTTCCAGTCTTTATCGGGTGCACTTGAAAGAGGACATGATTTTACCTATTTCTGCTATGACAATAATGCATATATGAACACGGGTACTCAGCGTTCATCCGCTACTCCGAGGTTTGCATCTGCTACGACGACTCCCGCGGGTATCGAGTCCGTGGGAAAGAAGCAGGTTCAAAAAGACCTGACCCAGATCGTTGTGGCACACGGCAGCCCTTATGTCGCTCAGACCACCATGATCGGCAATATGAAGGATTTTCATGAAAAAGCGCGCAGAGCGATTTATACGCAGGGTGCAACTTTTGTAAACGTGCTCACTCCCTGCCCGAGAGGCTGGGGCTATCCCGCAGAGGAT
>DMCJ01000075.1:6736-18214 GCA_003446735.1 Lachnospiraceae bacterium
GTTGAGGAATTCATGCGTCTTCAGAACAGGTTCAAGCATTGCTTTAAGAGCGGGAATGAATGGACCATAGAGGCCGCTCAGGAATATGTTGATAAGAAATGGGAAGAACTATTAAATAAATGTAATTAATCAAAGGGGGAGAAGACCATGGAAGATAAACTTTTTACAAACTCGCACATTTTATCCTGGCTTCAGTATTTTTCGGACAATTCGGATATCGATCTTGAGCATGTAAAGATACTCGATATCACAAGGAAGAATAAGAACCTTATCCCGACGGTAGAGGCGCACAGATGCGTGCTCGTATTTACCGAGGCGGGGAACAAGGATATCTTTTACAAGATGTGGACCGTAGGTCTTGGTGACTGCGAAGTCATTTACAACGAAGGATCGGAGCCTTCGGGTGAGATCAAAAGAGATAAGGTCTGCGATATGATAGACAGGGGCATAAATGCATCGGCCGGAATGATCGTGCTTAATCCCAATGCGAGAAGTACCGTTAAGTTCGGAATGGATAATAAAAAGTTTTATTCCGGATCCGTAAAGTATGTAGGAAGTGAGATCAGAAGCGTACTTTTATCCAAGATGCAGATCGACGAATCCAAGAACCTCTGCGTTATCTCCGGCGAGTCGATCGCGGTCGAAGCTGCGATGATGTGCGGAGAAGGTACCGTGATCGCTGTTGAATATAAAGAGAGCGACCGCGTTACGATGGAGGAGAATGTCAATCAGTTCGGACTCCAGAATATCGAGATAGTCGATCATGTCGGAGAAGATACTTTTAAGGGCCTTCCGATACCCGATACGACGATGCTCGTGGCATCCGCTTCACTTGAGCAGGAACTCGAATTTTTAACAAAGCTAAATCCCGCGATGGAATTTGTCATCTACACTCTTGATTTCAGAGTTGGTGCATCCATTACTGATATCTTAAAGAAGTACGGCATAAATGATGTTACGGTCATTCAGATCGCCGTAAGCAAATTAACGAGCAAGAATGTATTTGAGAACCAGCCTGCGCCCTGGATCATCTCGGCTAAGGCGGGAGAGTAAGGCTTCAGATCCCGATATCTTATATGAGTTTTATAGAATTTGACAATGTGGAAAAAGAATACAGAGGCGAAGTAAACGTCCTTGCGGTTCACGACTGCTCTTTTGAGATAGAAAAGGGAGAGTTTACCGCGATCCTGGGACAGAGCGGCGCCGGAAAGACCACGATCTTAAATATCTTAGGCGGCATGGATTCCCCTACCGGCGGAAGGATATATGTGGACGGAAGATCCGTGGATTCGATGAGCAAAAAAGACCTTGTCGAATACAGAAGGAACGACATCGGTTTTGTATTCCAGTTTTATAATCTCGTTGCAAACCTGACCGCGCTTGAAAATGTCGAGCTCGCCTGTCAGCTATGCAGGGATGCTTTCGATCCCGAGGAGATCATGAGCGAGGTCGGTCTTTCGGAAAGACTCAAGAATTTCCCGGCCCAGCTTTCGGGAGGCGAGCAGCAGAGGGTTGCGATAGCGCGTGCGATCGCCAAGAACCCGAAGATATTGCTTTGCGATGAACCCACCGGTGCGCTTGATTCGGAGACCGGTAAAAAGATAATCTCATTACTTATCGATACATGCCATAACAGGGGCGTGACCACGATCATCGTTACCCACAATTCCGATATCGCGAAGGTCTGCGACAAGGTCATAACCATAAGGAACGGCACCGTGGCAAAGGTGGTCACAAACGAACATCCTTTAAGCCCTGATGACATTGACTGGTAGACATACATAAGGAGGTATGGAATATGAAGAAACGTTTTATTAAAAAGTTTTGTTTTATTCTTACCATGATGATGCTCTTATTTACGCTTGCTTCATGCGGGGCAAAGAAATATGAGAGCTATGAATTTGAAGATAACGGAAAAGAAGATATAGGATTTGATCCCTTAGATGATCTTGGTGACGGAGAGCCCATAGACGAAGAACTCGGCGAGGGAGAACTCGACGGAGAAGAGACTTCGATCGATCCGGCAACGCCGACAGAGCTTTCGGCGCTTTCCGAGGATTATTATAAATATGTATTTACTCCGGTTACCGCTTCCGAGCAGGGAGGCACTCCGGTATTCGATCTTTTACTTCCCTTAGGATGGGACGGAGGTGTCTCCATCGATCAGCCGAAGGATGCGGTCTATCCTTATGTAGGTCAGATAGTGATCTCAAGTCCCAACGGTGATGCGAAGATTTTTATAGAGACCGCAAGACATTATCTGCAAAGTTATATTGAGACGGGTGTAAACGGCGGCGTATTGCCCGGCCAGATGTTTTCGGAATCTTCCCAGGACTGGCAGACCGACGAGACAACCTACACTACCTATCTTGATTACAGACAGGCTCCGACTTATGCGGAATTCTATGTTGAGACCTATCTTGGAGGAACAGCTACATCGAGTTATTTTGATGAGCAGGCGACAGATGAGCTTCAGGTCATATCCGATAAATATTACAGCGACTCCGTTACCCAGTTCAGTCAGGAATTACTCCCTTATATGGGCGTGACGCAGTTTAGGGAAGACTGGCATGAGGCTACGGTCGGAGGAGCCAGATACACAAGTTCCAACGGTGTCGGAGAAGTTACCGCCATTGTGATGGGCCAACAGGCCACCTATACATTACCCGCGGCTACACAGTATGTGACGGATACCAATATGGTATATACGACATGGCTGATCCCGATGGTAGCGGGCTTCCAGGCATCAAATGATGAAGCGTTCAATGAATGGTATGATACATATAAAACCGTAGTCCATAACATCACCTTAAGACCTGAATTTACTCAGGCGGTAAGCCAGCGCAGTCAGCAGATAGAGGAAATGGTAATGAAGACCTTAGGTGAGATCGCGCGCCACCGTACGATAACGGATACCGAGAGCGGCGTTACGGTCGATACGATGGAGATGTGGGATGATGTTATAAAAGAGCAGAATGACTACATGACCGAAGAGGGCACGAGGATAAAAGTGCCGACCGTATATGATACCGTATACGAAAATGACGGCTCGATCTACATGGGTCCGGAGGCTTATGCGCCCGAAGGATGGACTAAGCTCGAAACGACTTATTAGAACGAAAATACCTTATGCTCTATAGGGCGCGGGGTCGTACCACAAGATGTTGACACTATCTCATTAGGGGAGAGTTTAGGAGGAAGCAGATATGAAACAGATAAAGGCAAATCTGGCAGCGGTAGTGCTGCTCATATGTGAGATCATTTTCGGTATAATGCTCATATCAAATCCGATCGGTCTTACGACAATAATCTTAAGAGCGGTTGGCTTCGGAATGATCGCGGGCGGCATTGTCTGGATAATAAGATATTTCAGGACAGAGAAAAGTGCGGCGGCTGTTTCGGGCATGCTCTTTGAAGGTGTCATAGCTCTCCTTGCAGGTGCTTTCCTCTTCTTTAAGACCGGATGGATAATCGCAGCCTTATCGGCAGTTATAGTCATCTATGGTATCATCATCCTTCTTATCGGTATACTTAAGCTTCAGTGGACGATAGATCTTCTGAGATTTAAAAGAGAAAGATGGTTTATTTCGGGACTGAGTTCCTTAGTTGCGATAGTATTTGGAGTTATCATAATCTTAAATCCTTTTAACACCCAGGAAACCATCTGGAGGATCGCCGGCATCGCGCTCGTGATCCAGGCGGTAATAGATCTTGTTGCACTCTTTGCTTGTCCCAGAGTGATCCCCAAAGAGGAAAAGGACGCTGTGATAGACGGAAAGGCAAGAGAGGCAGGAGAAAAGGTAAGTGATATTACGGCTCTTACCACCGATCTTATCGGAAAGATCTGCAACGATACGGATAATGCATTAAGCGTTGAAGAGATCGCATCCGAAAGAGGGATAGAAAGCGATATAGTTCAGAAAGTAGTCCGAATGTATGTCAATCACCCCGGAGTGACTCCGGAGGAGATAATGGATAAGCTCGGGCTTTAAGGAGAATCATATCAGATGGCAGCTGAAGGAAAAAAACATTCCGATACGGTCATACTGATACCGGCCCTCGATCCCGAGGAGGGTCTTATATCCTATACAGAAGAGCTTTATTCAAACGGCTTTTCAAACATAGTCGTAATAGACGACGGTTCCAAAGAGGAATACAAAGATCGATTTAAAAGGCTCTCCGATAAAGAGTATATTCATGTTCTTACTCATGATGTGAATAAAGGAAAAGGCGCCGCGATAAAGACGGCGTGCAGATATATAAAGGATGAGATGACAGCTGCCAAGTATGTGATCACTGCAGACAGCGACGGACAGCACAGTGTCGAAGACTGCACCCGCATAGCCGATGCGCTCATTTCATCAGATAAGGAACATGTCCTTATCTTAGGCAGCAGGAATTTCTATTCTGAGACCGATGTCATACCTGTTAAATCCAAACTCGGAAACAGGATCACCAGCATAGTCTTCAGACTTACTCACGGGATTTATCTTCCCGATACCCAGACAGGATTAAGAGCGTTCAGAACCGAAGATATCGATGAGATGTGCGATATCCCGGGCGACCGCTATGAATATGAGATGAGGGTACTTATCGAATGGGCGCATGCAAAGCACCCCATAGACAATATTCCGATAAAGATCATATATGAAAACAATAATGAGGGATCGCATTTTAATCCGTTTAAGGATAGCTTCAAGATCTACCGTGTGATACTTGAAACCTTCTTTAAATATTTGGGTTCTTCCGTTGCATGTTTCTTCGTCGATAATATATGCTTTAATCTTATAAGCTACCTCCTTCTTCCTGCATTGGGAGTTACGAGCGTGGCAGTCATCGACTGGATAAGCGGCTTTGTCGCAAGGATAATAAGCGCCTCGGTAAACTATACCTTAAACCGCAATGTGGTCTTTAAGTCAAAAAAAAGCGGAGCGTTACTCCGCTATGTTATCTTATGTATCGCGATAATCTGCGCTTCAAATCTCGCAGTCACGCTTCTTGAAATGGCAGGGCTTCCGAGATGGCTCATGAAGCCCGTTGTCGATATGCTTCTCTATTTCGTTTCCTTTAAAGTCCAGGATATCTGGGTCTTTTAAAGGTATTCTTTTTCGATCTCATATACCCTTTTATAGAGATAGTCGTTGGCAGGTACGTTTATGCCGTGCTTTGCGGCAAGCTTCCTTACCGTGCCGGCGAAGGCCTCTACTTCGGACGGCTTTTTGTTTATCCTATCCTGTGCCATCGAGGGCGTGTTGTCGGGCGCGAGCGTAGCCATAAGATCGATGTATGAATTTATATCGTCTTCGGATAAATGTATGCCTTCTTTTTCGGCAACTAAGATGACTTCCCTCATCGCTCCGACAAAGATGGCTTTTTCTATCGAATCATCTTCAATGACGCTTCCGTATCCGGCACCAAATACCATGCATGTCTGATTGATACCTACATTTAACATGAACTTGGCCCACATGCGATACATGATATCGTCTTCCAAAACATAGGGCATTTCTATCTTTTCAAAAAAAGAAGCTACGCCGCGCAAGTTTCCTTTTTGTATATCGGATGCATCAGCGGGGACTCCGATATGGATGTGTCCCATTTTGGTGTATTTAAGCTCTCCGGCGATATTCATCGAATCCATTCCCTGACCTATGGTGTAGATAAGATGATCTTTGCCGAAGTTATCCGCAAGTATCTCTTCGCTTGAGATCCCGTTCATGACGGACATGATGATCGTATCTTCTTTGATGAGCGGACGGATGATTTTAAGCGCTTCATCCAATGAAGGATATTTGACCGAAACGACGACAAGGTCAACGGGTATAAGATCCCCTTCGGATCTTTTTGAAAACATATAGGGCTCGCCGTTTAATATGTTTTCCTTATCGTTATATTTTTCGAAGCGTGCCTTATCCATCGCAAAAAAGAAATTTTCTTTTCCGACATGATCCTGGATAACGCGTCCGTACATCATGCCGAGTGCACCCATTCCGACGATGGCAGAAGTTTTAATTTCTTTCATTTAAGATATTCCTTTCATTCGGATCAAATCTTTACCGGATTAAGACCGGTCTCATCAAGCCTGTAAAGTCCTCTGGGAGTTATCCTTAAAGTCGGGATAACGGGAAGAGCAAGGAAGGAAAGGGTTATGAATGGATCGATCTCTTTAAGGACACCCATTTCGTAAGCTTTCTGCTTCATTACCTGAAGCTTGGCATTTATCTTGTCATACCCTATATCCGACATAAGGCCCATGATGGGAAGGGGAAGGGTATCAAAGATCTTTCCGCCTGCGGCAAGTGAATAACCTCCCTGTGATTCGATAAGGGCATTTACCGCGATAGCCATATCTTCGTCATTGTCTCCGATGACTATGATGTTATGGGAATCGTGGGATACGGAAGATGCCACGGCACCGTTTATTATTCCGTAGCCGGTCGCAACGGCAATTCCTATCTTGCCGGTATTTTTATGTCTTTCAACGGCAGCTATCTTTAAGAAGCCGTCGTGAGGCTTAAAGTTATCGGTCTTCTCAAATTGTTTTACAAGGTCGGTCGTAGTGATCTGAGCCTTGTCTATGGAAATGACGTGGGTCTCATCCTGCGTGATGGGAAGGATGAAAGTGTCTTTGTTAACGGGTGAAAGGTTAACGGTATTTTTAAGTTCATCGGGGCAGGGAACCGAAAAAGGCTTAACGTTCTTTTCGATCTTCTTTCCCTTGAAATATACGGAGTCGATCTCTACCTTCTCAAGATCTTTTAAGATAACGAGGTCTGCCTGGGCTCCGGGAGTGATGGCTCCTAAATGCTTAAGGCCGTATGTCCTTGCCGTATTTATCGTCGCCATCTTTATCGCCTTTATCGGAGGCATACCGTTTTCGATCGCTATCTTTATGTTGTGGCTTATATGGCCGTTTGTTAATATATCCTCGACATGTTTGTCATCGGTACAGAACGAGAAGGGATCGGTATCGATGCCGTCGCGTACGATTCCTTTTATTATGTCTGCGCAGTTATGGGCAGCGCTGCCTTCGCGGATATGAACATGGATGCCTCGTTCGGCCTCTTTCATTGCATATTCGTAGGAAGAGGCTTCGTGATCGGTCGTTATCCCGGCACATCTGTAAACGTTTAATTCGTCATCGGATATGAAAGGAGCATGACCGTCTATTACTTTTAAATGGAAAAGGCTTAACTTTTCGAACATGGACTGGTCGGCATTTATGACTGCCTGATCATCCATTACCTCTCCGAGGCCGAGTACACGTGTGTTGTTAAGATAGGGGATCATGTCCCTTGCTTCGAAGGTACATCCGTTATCGTCGATATTTGTGGCAGGTACGCACGAGGGCATCATCACATAGACGTTTGCAAGTGATGTGGCAGTCTGGTCAAGTATATAATTGATGCCGGCCGCGCCTGATACGTTGGCGGCTTCGTGAGGGTCTACGATAAATGTGGTGGTACCGTGAGCAGAAGCCAGAGCAACGAGCTCGGAGGGAGATACCATGGTGGATTCGAGATGCAGATGAGCGTCGATAAATCCGGGAGCCACATATGCTCCGTTTAGATCTATGACCTCGTCGGCTTCAAATTTATCGGATATACCGAGTATTATTCCGTCTCTTATACCGATATTGCCTTCTTTGATGCGGCCGGTAAG
Source organism: Lachnospiraceae bacterium (assembly GCA_003446735.1). Classification (GTDB taxonomy): domain Bacteria; phylum Bacillota; class Clostridia; order Lachnospirales; family Lachnospiraceae; genus UBA2882. Next base: position 14,399 of record DMCJ01000075.1, read on the forward strand.
GACATCTATTATCTTTCCGTTTTTAAGGATCGTATCGGCTTTCTGCTCGCCCATTATCGTATTTCTTAAGATCTTATATTGTATAAAATTCATTGAGCTCTCCTTTCCATGTTGTCTTTGACTTATGACTGCAAATATTGTACCATATAAAAGGATTGCGTTGCAATCACAGATAGGAGGGATATAATGGAAAAGTTATTCAAGTTAAAGGAAAACGGCACAACAGTCCGTACCGAGGTCCTTGCGGGTCTTACAACCTTTATGACGATGGCTTACATCATCGCCTTAAACCCGAACCTCTTAACGAACTTTGATGTCGGAAGCCCCTTATGGAACGGTGTTTTCCTTGCAACATGTCTTGCATCTGCACTCGGTACCTTCTGCATGGCTTTCCTTGCGAACAAGCCTTTTGTAATGGCCCCCGGAATGGGACTCAACTCTTTCTTCGCCGTAGTAGTGGCAAATATCGCTGTCATAAACGGAGTTGAATATCAGAATGCATTTCAGGCAGGATTATGCATTATCTTTATCGAGGGTATTATCTTTATGATCCTCTCGGTACTTAACATACGCGAGAAGATCGTGGAAGCTATCCCGCTTGGTATCCGTTTAGGTATCGGTCCTGCTATCGGACTTATGCTCATGAACATCGGCTTTGGATCCAACGTCGGTATCTACGCCGAAGGAAACGGTTATACTTCGCCTTTCTATGTAATGAGAGACTTCTTCGGTGCCATGACTCCCAAGCTCTTACTTGACGGAATGGGAAGCGAATATAAGCAGATGGTCGTTACGGTCATCACTATGTTCGTAGGTCTTATAGTGATCATCTTACTTGCAAAGAAGGGAATAAAGGCAGCAGTGCTTTTGGGTATGCTCGTTTCGAGTATCCTCTACTGGACAGCCGACGTGATCGTGCTTCATTCCAATCCCTTCGCTTCACTTGCAACGGCATCTTTCGTTCCGCCTTTTAAGGATATGGCAGCTACTACCTTATTTAAGTTAGACTTCCCGGGACTTTTTAATATCGGTATATTTACAGCCGTAACACTCATCATCACATTCTGCATGATCGATATGTTCGATACTATCGGTACTTTGGTAGGTACCGCATCCAAGGCGGGAATGGTTGATAAAGAGGGTAAGATGCCCAAGATGAAAGAAGCACTTTTATCCGACGCTATCGGAACCGTTGCAGGATCCTGCACAGGTACATCTACGGTAACGACTTTCGTAGAGTCCGCATCCGGTGTTGAGGCGGGAGGCCGCACAGGTCTTACCGCTTTAGTTGCAGGTCTTGTGTTCCTTGCCTGCATCTTCATCTCACCTATCGCAGCCATCATTCCTTCGGCTGCTACATCGAGTGCACTTATTTATGTAGGTATCCTGATGCTTCAGGGTCTTTCCAAGGTTGACTTTAATGACCTTGATCAGATCGTACCCGTATTCGTGATGTTACTTGCAATGCCCATCTCCGGATCCATCGGACACGGCATCGGACTTGCGATGATATGCTATACATGCATCAAATTATTCTCCGGAAAAGGAAAGGAAGTATCCGTGCTTACCTACGTGATCTCGGCTCTTTTCCTCATCAAGTTCTTCGCAATAGTTTAAGAGATATCTGTGTATCATATATGATAAAGCCGCCGGTTTTTCCGGCGGCTTTTTTTGGTTTGCCCGCCATGGGAAAGGCTGAGAAAGAACTTATTTTATATCGCATGTTATGCAAGCTTAAATACAGCAGGATGATTGTGTGAGGCGGGGCAAAGTGATATAATGTGCACATGGCTTTTACACATTTACATGTACATACGGAGTACTCATTACTTGACGGCTCCAATAAGATAAAGGAATGCATCAGGCGCGTTAAAGAGCTTGGTATGGACAGCTGTGCGATCACCGACCACGGTGTGATGTACGGCGTTCTTAATTTCTACAAGACTGCCCGCGCCGAAGGCATTAAGCCCATATTGGGGTGCGAGGTCTATGTTGCTCCCGGATCGAGATTCGATAAGGAAGGCAAGCCCGATGATGACAGATATTATCATCTGGTACTGCTTGCCGAGAATAATACGGGCTATGCCAATCTTATGAAGATCGTAAGCCGTGGATTTACCGAAGGCTATTATTATAAACCGAGGGTTGATATCGAGATACTAGAAAGATATCACGAGGGTATAATAGCCTTATCGGCATGCCTTGCGGGGGAGATAGCGCGTCTTATCTCAAGAGGAAGGATCGAAGAAGCCGAGAAGGCTGCGCTCAGGCACCTTGAGATATTCGGAAAAGGAAATTATTTTCTTGAGCTTCAGGATCATGGGATGAAGGAGCAGCAGGTCGTTAATGCGGCTCTTATGACCATGAGTAAAAAGCTCGATATCCCGCTTGTTGCGACCAATGATATCCACTATACATATGCCGAGGATGAAAAGCCGCATGATATCCTTTTATGCCTTCAGACAGGTAAGAAGGTCAGCGATGAAGACAGGATGAGATATGTGGGCGGACAGTACTACATAAAGAGCGAAGATGAGATGAGATCTCTTTTTCCTTATGCGTCCGAGGCCTTGGACAATACCCATAAGATAGCGGAAAGATGTAATGTCGAGATCGAGTTCGGTGTCACGAAGCTCCCCGTATTTGATGTTCCAAGCGGCTATGACGCCCTTTCCTATCTCCGGAAATTATGCTATGACGGACTTAAGGAATTATACCCGGATGATGACGGTTCATTAAAGGAAAAGCTTGATTATGAGATCTCGGTCATCAAAAAGATGGGTTATGTCGAATATTTCCTTATAGTCTGGGATTTTATAAATTTTGCCAAATCACACGGGATACCGGTAGGTCCGGGAAGAGGATCGGCCGCGGGAAGCCTTGTTTCCTATTGCCTTCATATAACTACGGTAGATCCCATAAGATACAGTCTGATCTTTGAGAGATTCTTAAATCCCGAGAGGGTATCCATGCCCGATATCGATATCGATTTCTGCCCGGAGAGAAGGCAGGAAGTCATCGATTATGTCTCCGAAAAGTACGGACCGGAGAAGGTCGTTCAGATAATCACCTTTGGTACCATGGCCGCAAAGGGCGTTATAAGAGATGTGGCCAGAGTAATGGATCTTCCCTATTCTTTTGCTGATGCGCTTTCAAAAGCCGTGCCCAACATATTAAATATCACTTTAAAAGAAGCGCTCGATCTTAACCCCGAGCTTAAGGCTCGTTATGAAACGGAACCTGAAGTTAAGGAACTCCTTGATATGTGCATGCGCTTAGAGGGCCTGCCCAGGCATGCTTCCACTCATGCAGCCGGCGTCGTTATCTGCAGGGAGCCTGCGGAGAATTTTGTCCCGCTCTCAAGAAGCAGCGACGGTTCCATAACAACACAGTTTGAGAAAGATCCGATCGAAGAGCTCGGACTACTTAAGATGGACTTTTTGGGTCTTCGTAACCTTACCGTTATAAGAGATGCGGTAGAGCTTATCAAATCAAATAAAGGCATAGATATAGATGTAGAAAAGATAGATTATGACGATAAGGCCGTATATGACTATATAGGGACCGGCAAGACGGAGGGAATATTCCAGCTTGAGAGCGCCGGAATGAAGAACTTCATGAAGCAGCTTAAGCCCGGTAACCTCGAAGACGTTATAGCCGGAATCTCGCTCTTTCGGCCCGGCCCGATGGATATCATCCCCAAATATTTATCAAGCAAGGATGATCCTAAAAATGTAAGCTATGTATGTAAGGAGCTTGAGCCCATACTTTCATCCACATACGGATGTATCGTATATCAGGAGCAGGTAATGCAGA
>DMCJ01000151.1:0-30218 GCA_003446735.1 Lachnospiraceae bacterium
CTTATTTAACTGTCAAACTGCCGTGCCAGCCCGGTGATATCCTCGAATACAGTAAAGAATAATTTGATTAATGCTATGAAATAAAATATAATATAGTCATATTTACAGCAGCCTGAAACCGGGTCGTTACGGGGATAGCGAATGAGAAGATTTCAGAATGTAAATAAAAGAGGGGAAAAGGTATGCCGGCGCTTATGTGCGCTTTGGTATATCTTTTTTCTGTGCTTATGATCTTATCTGCATCTGTATCCCCGGTGCCGGTTTTTGCATCGACTGAAGAAAAAATGAAACGATAAGGAGAAAAACATGAGCAGGATATTATTGGTTGATGATGATTCGGATATGCTTATGCTGACAGGCCGCTGGCTTGAAAAAGCAGGCTATGAAGTGGACCGCGCCGCTTCCGGGAGTGAGGCGCTTTCGTGCCTTGAAAAAATAAAGCCGGATCTTATCTTACTTGACTATGCAATGCCCGGTATGGACGGCCCCGCGGTGCTTTCGGCTATCCGTGAAAATGGAGCATATGAAAACATCCCCGTCTATTACAGAACAGGGATGGATGATAATGATATAACTCCGGTTCCTTCGGCAAACGGTATCATACCGAAATCCGAAGGTAAGCCCGGCCTCATAAAGGCGGTATCGGAAGCGCTGGCTTAGGACTCTCGGCCAGTTTGAACATGGACTCCGCAAAGAATCGACGGATCAGATCGAGTATCGCGTCCTTCTGCGAAGTCTTTAAAAGATAACCGTCAGGCTTACTTTCAAGGACCTTTATGACGATGTCTCTGTCGTTGTTACCCGTTAAAAAGATGATGGGCGTCTTCAGATCCGGATGCCCGGTATGTATCATTTTCATAAGTTCGCATCCGTCTGTTTTCGGCATCTCCAGATCGAGAAGAATAAGGTCGGGAGTTACGGTTGAAATGCTTCGCATCACCGAATAGGCATCCGTAAAGCAAAGGACATTGTATTCGGGTGAGAGCCAGCGCTCAATCACGGCAAGATATCCGGGATCGTCGTCTGTTATGAAAAGTGTTTTCCTGCGGTGATATTCTTCTTCCAGATTGGAAAAGAGCTTCATGTCTTTGATCAGTTCGTCCATGTTCACGGGACGCGGATAAGTCCTTGAAACCCGGTGGGAGCCGTAGGAATTCATCGCTGCTTCTATGGAACCGGAATCTCCGGTAAGGCACAGGAATTTGGCATTATCCTGACAGAGCTCGCCGAGAAGGTTCATCGTGATGCCTATGTGGGCATTATCGCTCATGGAAGGATTGTAGATCACTACGTCCGCAACGTTTCTGTGTGCTATGATAAGGTCAGCTTCATCGGGTATGGAGATGACGGTGAAGCCGTTCTCTGTCAGATTATTCTCAATTCCTTTTTTGACTATGCCCTTACCGCTTTGAATATACAGTATGTTTTTGTTGATATATTTTGTTTCGTTCTCGTTTTCCGATGTGGTATCCACGGAGGCGTCATTAGATAATAAATCCCTGTTTCCGAGCTCTTTTAGGAGAACAGAGAATTCACGGTAGGAGCGGATGAAGTCAGGCGTATCTTTTCGAACCGGAGGATATTTCTCACTCCGCGTATTTGATTCAAGCTCGGCGGCTTTATCCGCGAGCTTTTTTGCTCCGATAAGTCTTGCAACACTCTTAAGGGAATGTATCCGGAGCGCATACATGGTCCAGTCCTCATAATGAAGAAAATGCTCGAGCTCTTTTGATTTCTCCTCGATGGATGAATAGAAGACATACAGGGCATCGAGATAGTCGTCTGCGGATCCGCAGTTCGCGATACCCGAAACAAGATCGATATGAGGAACGAGCTTTAACCAGAGGGGAAGCTTTTCAATCTCTTCTCTTGGATCATCGGGAATATCCTCCGGTATATTTTTGTTTGATGACGGTGCGACCCCGGGATCGGGAAATTCATTCTCATCGGAGAGATAGGTCATAATGACCTGAAAAAACTCGATTGGTTCTACGGGCTTTATAAGGACATCGGCAAAGCCTGCGGCCTTATAGAGAGTAATATTGTCTCTGCCTTCTTCTGTCGTATGACAGATCACGGGGATCTCGCGCCTGCCCGATGCAAAGAGCTCCTTTAATTTCATTAAAGTCTGTGCACCGTCCATATCCGGCATGCGATGATCCAAAAGGATCAGATCATATTCGTTCTTTTCGCAGAGCGAAAGACAGTCGGCTCCGCTTTCGGCCTGATCCGACATGATCCCCTGTGTTGCAAGAAGCGAAGCGAGCACGATCCTGTTTATCTGCATATCATCTACAATTAGTACACGGCTTTTTTTTGTTCTCATATCTCAGATTATAGCATATTTCATTTCTTTTGTGTATAATATTGGTTGTAACTGTACACCGTCATAAAGAGGGTTAATATGGATTGGGTCTTAGTAGTGGATGATGACGAGCTGAATCGTGAGCGGGTCGCATCCGTTCTTCAAAAAGAAAACATAAAGATAACAGAGCTTACTTCGGGAAAGGAACTTCTTGATTATATCGAGGGGATGACCCCGCTTCCGGATCTGATATTGCTGGATTTTATGATGCCGGAAATGAACGGCTTTGAGACGCTTGTAAATTTAAGAAAAAAAGCTGACACAGCTGATATTCCCGTCATCTTTATTACGGGAGAAGAGGAATTAAGGACCGAGTCGGACGCGCTCAGATTAGGCGCTGTTGATTTCATACGTAAGCCTTTCTTCCCCGAGATACTCTCGCTTAGGGTAAAGCGTGTAATAGAGTTAGACAGATTAAGGAAAGATCTTGCCCGTGAGGTCGATAAGAAGACAAAGGAAAATAATCGTCTTACTCTGCACGTAGTCCAGACTCTTGCAGAGGCTATAGATGCGAAGGATACATATACGAACGGTCACTCCGGACGCGTGGCGATGTATTCAAGAGAGCTTGCAAAGCGTCTTGGATACGACGAGGACGGCCAGGATGAGATCTATATGATGGGACTCCTTCATGATGTCGGAAAGATAGGAGTGCCCGACCGGATCATAAATAAGACGGACCGTCTGACCGATGAGGAATTTGCCGAGATCAAAAAGCATCCCGGCGTAGGCAACAGGATCTTAAAAAAGATAAAGGAAATGCCCAAACTTGCTTACGGAGCAAGATGGCATCACGAAAGGATAGACGGGCATGGGTATCCCGACGGGCTGAAAGGAGATGAGATCCCCGAGGAAGCCAGGATCATCGCCGTTGCAGATGCATACGACGCTATGACGAGTAACCGAAGTTATCGCGGGATCATGCCACAGGAAGCAGTCCGTGCCCAGATCGAAGGCGGAAAAGGAACACAGTTTGATCCTGCCATCGCGGACGTTATGATCGCAATGATCGATGAAGATACGGACTATACCATGTGTGAAGGCAAGGCCGAAAATGTCGGCCTAAGAGAGCGGTTCGACGAAGAGACGATCCTCCATATGGATGGCCATACAAAACTTCCGGAAGAGATCGCACAGATACCGGAGCTCGATACCGATCTTGGTGTATACCTTTGCGGAGATTTTGAGGATTACATGGAAGCGATAGCGATCTTTACAGGTTCGGTGCAGGTCAAGGCCGATAAGATAGCCCGGGCCGTATCCGAAAGGGACAGTGAGACTTATACCACGCTCGTTCATTCGCTTAAGAGTTCTTCACGCACGGTCGGTGCGACGAAGCTTTCCGATATCGCAAAGCATCTCGAAGCCGCCGGCAAAAAGGAAGACTGGGATAGGATATGTGAGGATACACCCCATCTTCTGGAGGAATACAGAAGGCTCGGAAATGATCTTAAAAAAGCTCGGCGTGGAATAGAAATCGGAAGTATGTGAAAGATGATCTGTATTTGAGTATGAGTATGAGAAATCTTGTGTGATGTCCTGCATTGGGCCTCAAATCTTGATTTCCCCGAAGTGAGTCCACGAGATCAGGAAAAAAGTGGGCCTCAAAGCTTGATTTCCCCGAAGTGAGTCCACGAGATCAGGGAAAAAGTGGACCTCAAATCTCGATTTCCTCGAAGTGAGTCCACGAGATCAGGAAAAAGGTGGGCCTCAAATCTCGATTTCCCTGAATTGAGTCCACGAGATCAGGAAAAAAGTGGGCTTCAAATCTCGATTTTCCCGAAGTGAGCCCACGAGATCAGGAAAAAGCCTTAAATTGAAATCAGAGTCAGGATCAAAAGATTATCAAATAGACAGGAACCACATAAAACGTCTGGATTGGAGGGAAAAGGTAAGGAATGAGAGTGAAAAATATAGAAAAACATCCTTTTCCGCCTCTTTATGATAAGACCTCCAGAGTACTGATCTTAGGGAGCTTTCCTTCCGTAAAGTCCAGGGAGCAGATGTTCTTTTACGGACATCCGCAGAACAGATTCTGGAAGGTGATCCCGGCGATCTTTAAAGAGAAAGTACCGGAGACGATCGAAGAAAAAAAGAGCCTCATTTTGAGAAATCATCTGGCGCTTTGGGATGTGATCGCCGAGTGTGAGATAACGGGATCGTCGGATGCCAGCATTAAAAATGCGAAGGCGAACGATCTTGGTGAGATACTTAGAAACGCACCGATCGAAAAGATAATAGTAAACGGAAAGACGGCGGAAAAGCTATACATAAAATATATCGAGCCTCTTACCGGGATAAAAGCTGTGGTCATGCCGTCCACAAGTCCCGCTAACGCAGCATGGACGCTTGAAAAGCTCATCGAAGCGTGGGGGCGGGAACTTTGATCTGAAGGATAAGATACAAAAGGCAGAAAGGAACGCACGATGGCAAAATATGTTTTCTTCGATCTTGACGGGACTCTCACGCAGTCTCATTTCGGAATACTCAGATCGGCAGAATATGCGCTTTCAAAATTTGATATAACTATGGATGATCCGGAAAAGAGGCGGCTTTTTTTAGGGCCGCCGCTTACGGTTTCGTTTCATGATCTTTTCGGCCTTGAAGGAGACGATGTTACAAAGGCGATAGAATACTACAGGGAATGTTATAAAGGAGGAGCATATAAGGAAGCACCTCTTTATGACGGTATTAAAGAGCTGCTTGATTCGCTTTCGAAGCGCGGTCTTATCCTTATGGTCGTAACATCCAAACCGCGGATGCTGGCAAAGAAAGTAGTCGAACATTTTGATATCGACAAGTACTTTTATAAGGTGATCGGCCCTGATGAAGAAAAGAAAAGTGCCGGTAAAGAGGATCTGATAAAAGAAGCTCTTGAAGAGATCAGAAAAATGAAGTCCGAAATCAGAGAGGAAGATCTGCCTGAGTTAGCAAAAGAAGCCGTTATGATCGGAGACCGAGAGTTTGATATAAAGGCTGCAAAGAACCTTGGGCTTACCGCCATCGGAGCACTTTACGGATACGGCACGAGAGATGAACTTGAAAATGCGGGCGCCGACCATATAGCCGAGCACCCGCGTGATATAAACAGTATTATCTGAGCTCCAGAAATCTTATATCCCCGGAGGATGTCGACACTGTCATCGCATTCGTTCCTTTACCGCAGATATATTTCCCGCCGTCGGCCTTAAACGAAAGCTCGTATGAAAGATCTCCGCTTGAGGTGGAAACGGAGGCGGTAAGGTCCGCATCTTCGGGAAGGCTTATCTTAACATCACCTGAAGAGGTGCTTACAGAGGATGTCTTCGGTGCTTCGTTAAAGGAAAGTGTGGTTTGGCCGCTTGATGATTCACAGCTGAACTGCTTGATATAAGCCGCGGAGACGGATATGTTTCCGGAGCTGGATTCTGCGGCAAATTCTTTGACATTTCCGGCAGTTGCTTTTATCTTTCCCGAAGAGGTTTCAATTGAGATATTATCGCAGTCTCCGTACTGAAGCAGAGTGATATCGCCTGAAGATGCATTAAGGCTTACATCTTTTGATTTAAGATCGATATACATATCCCCGGAGGATGTCGAAACGGTCATCTTATCTGAATTGACACCATAGTATTCAAGATTGCCGGATGATACGTCTGTGTTAAAGGTTTTTAAGATAAGATCTTCGGGGATCGATATTTCCAGATGCTTTTCAAGGTTGTTAAGATCCAGATTTCTTTCCGATGCGGCAAATCTTATATAAAGGGTATTTCCGTCTACAAAGGAGTGAACCTGTCTGCTTTCATCAAGCGCGACCCTGCTCGTTTCCTTTAAGGTGATCTCGTCGGTTGATGCGGCGCTTAATTCGATATCTCCCGACATATAATTTATGTCGATGTTTTCTATCTTATCGGTTATCGTACGGTCGCCGGCGGTATATTTTTCTCCGTCCCGGTATATATAATCGGTCTTTGATAAAAATGAGCATCCGGCGAGAGCAAAAGTCATTGAGCCAAGCAGTATTGCGTAAGATACATTTCTTAAAAGTTTCATTTTTCTTCTCCTTTGTCCGTTTCCTTTTTGATCCTTCCGACTGCGATCCCGATGACCGAGAGGATAACACCGATCGCCATGGTAGCGACATAGATCGCAGAATTAAGTGAAGATCTTGATATGACGGTCACACCGGCTGCCGTTGCACTTTTAAGAGTGAAATATTCGGCGGCTTTGTTTCCTGCAAAAGATATGATGCCGATCACGGTCATTATGAGTCCTGTTTTGGCAAGTCCGTTTACGGGAAGATATCTTATGATCGCAAATATGATCCATACCATGGCGATGAGAGGAGCACAGATCGCAAATGCGAGCGGCCAGAATGGCGCATTAGCGCTTATCCCGATGCATATCATCATTATGCAGAATGTGACTGTATAGGCGCCCATAACGGTCAGCCCCTTATAGTTTTTTAGATATCCGGCCAAAGGTCTTCTGCAGGCGATAAAAGGCGCGAAGCAGACTGTCAGTCCGAACAGTACCGAAGAGGCCGCTATAAAGAACCAGTTTCCGCGCGTATATAAACAGATGGCTCCGAGAAGAATGATGATACTTAAAGTAAAACTTGTCATCGTTGTAAACATCTTATTTTCCGGGACCATGAGAGGAACCGCGATGAGGGTGGTCGGGATCAGCATTGCTGCAAGTACTATAAAGAACCATCCAAGTCCGTTTCCTCCCGCAAGGTCTACGATCAGGCAGATAAGTATGGGCAGGGCAAATATGGCTGCTATGATACTTCCTGCGAGGGCACTTTTTCTTTTGAAGAATTTTGACTGGGAGCCGATGACATCCTCTTTTTCTCTGATCATCAGTTCATCAACGGTTTCATCTTTCAGTTTTTCGTAGATATCACGGCATTTTTCACATTCTGCCAGATGCTCTTCTACGGCGGTCTTGCTTGTGTCGGAGCATATGCCGTCTTTGTATAAAGGCAGAAGATCTTCTATCAGATCGCATTCGTATTTCATGATTCTTTCATCCTTTCCTGTATCATTATCCTGGCTCTGTGGTAGGTGACCCTGGCCCAGGTTTCCGTCTTTCCGAAGATGGAACCTATCTCCTTAAATGACAGTTCTCCGAAGGTCCTTAGCTGGAAAACTTCCTTGTACGGTTCGTCGAGCTCATGCAGGATCCTGTGTATCCTTATCGAAGTATCCGAATCGACAAGTTCTTTTTCGAGGCTCTTTTTCCTGTCAGGGATCTCTTCGGATATCTCACCGGCGAATCTCGATCGTCGTCTCGTCTCATCTATGAAGATATTTTTGGCGATGGTACAAAGCCATGTATAGCGTTCGCTTTCTCCCCTGAACGAATGGGATGTGGATATCGCCCGGTAGAATGTTTCCTGGGTGATCTCCATAGCATCATCCTTATCGCCCGTGAGCGTCATCACAAAGGAGAATACCTTCATATAGAAAGTTTCATATAGTTTTTCAGAACTTTTCTTATCCATGGAATTTAAGGTTCCCTTCAGGTGGTCTCATAGGTTAGACGAAGGAATCTTCATTTCGTTACAAAAAAAATAAAAAAATTTTCAAAAATGATTATATAATAGTTTTTAGATTTTGAAAAATGCGTGACATATGCTATTATAGGAAGAGAGTGTTTAAACAGTATCAGGGGAATTTTGTATGTATGTTGAGGAATTACAACCGGGTACCGATGTTGAGGTGGTTATAAAAGGAACGGATAAACTCCCGCTTCATCTTAACACGAAGGTGACGGAAAGGGAGATCGATGCAAAGATAAAGCATTTTATCTTTCTGGAGCCGTGCTATCATGAGGAAGCGCTTATAAATCCCAACAATCTTACCGGTGAGGTTGAACTTAATTACATACCTGCAGGTGAAGACAGCAGCAGGGTTGAATGCTGGAAAAGGATCAACTTTAAATACCTTTCCGATCTTAAATGCTATATTGTCATAACAAACAATATGAGCAGAGCAGTCAACAGGCGGCAGTTTTACCGGGTATCCATCGGCTGTCCGGCTGTGGTACGTGTCGGCGAGAACAGAAAGACTTATGACTGTACGGTCCACGACATCTCACTTCAGGGAATATCCATTACGATGGGAGAGCTTGAATATGATGCCGTGGGTATTCCCATGTCCGTGGTTTTTTATGAGGAAGCTACGGGGACCAACTTCCGTATATCCTGTCTTTGCGTAAGAGCCTGCCCCGTGGGACGTAATCTCTGGAGATACGGATGCCAGTTTACGAAGACGCCGCCGGAGCTTGCAAGCTATGTTTACAGAAAGCAGCGTGAGGAAATGGCAAAGCGTTCGGGCACCGAGCCGAGGAAGCCTATAATAACATTTAATAAAAACGAATAAAATTTTTTGACCGGAGGATAAGATGGCTACATTTAAAAGCCTTGAAGAGGCGAGAGAACATTTTAAAAACGACAGATTTGCCTCATTGGCAGGTGCTTCGATAGATGAGATGACGGATAATACCGCAGTCTGCAGCATGACGCTTTCCGATGTACATAAAAATGCCTATGGCGGAGTCATGGGAGGAGCCATATTTACGCTGGCCGATCTGGCATTTGCCGTTGTGGCTAACCAGATACACAGCCTTTCGGTAGCATCCCAGGTGAGCATCAATTATCTTTCCGCTCCGAAGGGAAGTAAGCTCATAGCAAAAGCAAAGAGCATAAAAGAAGGCAGGACGACCACGGTGATAACTGTGGAGGTGTATGACGATAACGACAGATACATCGCGCTTTTTACCGGAACGGCGTTTAAGCTTTAAGGATATATAAAGGAGGATCCGGATGCCCCGGGTATCAACAAAGGAAAATAAGACTTTATATCAGAGTAAGAGAGAGGAACTCGGCTTAAGCCGCGAGAAGGCAGCCGAGCTTTTGGAGACGATCCCTCCCGAGAGGATAGAGAGGATAGAAAGCGGGAAATTTACCGCTCATCCGGATGAAGTCCTTATAATGGCCGAGAAATACAAATGCCCCGAGCTGTGCAATCACTACTGCGCGAATGAATGCGAGATAGGCAAACAGTATGTCCCCGAGGTAAAGGTAACGCATCTTTCCCAGATAGTCCTCGAGATGGTAGCCTCGATCAATTCCATTCAGAAATGGAAGGACAGACTTATCGAGATCACGGCGGACGGGGTCATAGAAGAGGATGAGATCGAGGATTTCGTGGCGATCCAGAAAGAACTCGAGCGTATATCCGTCATGGTGGAAACGCTCCAGCTTTGGTCCGAGCAGAAATTATCGAGCGGAAGCATAGATCCCGAGGTATATGAAAGGATCCGCGCCGCGATGGAAAAATGATCTAAAAGTAAGATAAAAGTAAGATGCTCCGGGTTCCGGGGCATTTTTCAGTTTGTGCGAAAATAAATCGGTTTATTTTACACCTGTTGTCATTTTTTTACCGGGCTGCAGGTTTTATACTTGTGTTAAATAAAACAAAGGAGATGCGCCATGACAACAAAGGAACGGATATTGGCCATCCGGGTGATCGAACAGGCTGCGACAACCCCGGGGCTTAAGGACATGATCGAGATAAAAGAAAAGATTGTTAAGGAGGATTCAAAATGATCAGTTTAATTTTTATAATCTTAATGCTTGCAGTATTCGGAAAGATGTTCGGGCTTGCGATAAAGATGACATGGGGAATCGTTAAGGTAGTATTTTCACTGGTATTCCTTCCCATATTTTTGATAGCACTTGTAGTAGCCGGACTTTTATATGTGGCATTACCCATACTTGTTGTGATCGGTATTATTGCATTCATCTCGTCGGCCACCGCAAAAGCTTGATGTAAAAGGTGATGTAAAAGGGAATTAAAGTCCGATAAAAGGGCCCGAAAAGGGGTTTACAAAACCGAACAGATGTTCTAAAATATAATCCACGGAGGACAGGGCCCATGGCGGTACACAGGCAGAACGTGGATGTGATAGCACAGTTTAATAAAGACGGTAAGGTGATCCCGATCCGCGTTCGATTAGAGGACGAGGACGGGTTTCGCCATGAATATACGATAAAGGAATACCGTGAAATAGAGCACCCCGGATGCGGGGTGCCTCTGCCTAACGGGATATTTGTTACGGGTAATACCCTTATTTACGAATGTAAGATAAGTGTCCTTGGGCATGTAAAGACTATAGATCTTTATTATAAAGCAGGGGATATGACCTGGTATGTCAGCACATGATATGCCGGGTCTTTTCATTTAAGATCATGTTCTCTTAAAATCATATTCCCTGAAGATACCGTTTTCCGTGATGATGGCCGTGATAAGCTCATGGTCAGTTACATCAAAAGCGGGATTGTAGACATTGATCCCTTCGGGAGCCATCCTCTCCTTATACCACATGGTCGTGACCTCGTCAGGATCACGCTGCTCGATAACGATATCATCACCCGTAGGAGTCTTCGGATCTATAGTAGATGTCGGAGCGCAGACATAGAACGGGATATCATATCTTTTTGCGACCGTTGCGACAACGCTCGTTCCGATCTTGTTTGCGACATCCCCGTTTGCTGCGACCCTGTCACATCCGACAAAAACGGCATTTATCTTTCCGGCTCTCATAAGTGAGGCGCACATATTATCACAAAGAAGAGTTACATCGATCCCGGCATTTGCGAGCTCGTAGGCGGTAAGACGGGCTCCCTGTAAAAGAGGTCTCGTCTCATCCGCATAGACTTTTATGTCATATCCTTTTTCATGTGCGAGATATATCGGCGCCGTAGCCGTTCCGTACATGCTTGTAGCAAGGCTCCCGGCGTTACAGTGAGTGAGTATCCCGTAGCCCGGCTTTATAAGAGAAAGTCCGTATTCTCCGATCTTTCTGCAGGTATCGATATCTTCCTGCTGGATAGCGCATGCCTCATCATGTAAAGCGGTAAGGGTCACTCCTATGTTTGAATCTTTTTCAAGCGATCTTTTGCATGTTTCGTCCATCCTCGCAAGAGCCCACGAAAGATTGACTGCCGTCGGCCTTGAGGAATTCAAATAATCGCTCATTTCCTTATATTCTTTATAGAATGCATCCGCATCCTTTGCATGTTTTGCGATATCAAAGGCGAGCACATACATACCGTATGCCGCTGCAACGCCTATCGCAGGTGCACCGCGCACTTTAAGAAGATAGATCGCATCCCATATTTCCTTTGCCTGCGTCAGTCTTATGATCTTAACGCTTCCGGGCAGAAGAGTCTGGTCTATCGCGACCACTGCCGGAGTCTTTTCGTCAAGGGATACCGTAAGACGGTCATTTATATTTATTTCATTTGTCTCTTTTATAATGTTCATTTGATTTTCCGTTTAAAAGTTCTTTCGCATTTCCATAAGGCGCTCGATCTGCTCCTTCGTAAGGCGGTTTTTGCTTAAAGATAAGTCACCGCTTTTAGAAATAATGATATCGGACAGGAGAAGGATCTTTGCATAATGTTCCATCGATTCCAAAAGATAAAATGCTCTGTAGGGATCCTTGGCCCAGGTCACAACGCCGTGGTTTCCGAGGATCACGCCGGGATGAGTATTTATGTAGGGCGCGATGGCTTCGGGCACTTCATCGGAACCAAGCTCGGCATAAGGAGTTACGGGGATTTCCCCGAAATTAAGGATCGCTTCTGCCAGAACGGGCTCATTTAAAGGAAGTCCGGTGACGGAATATGCGGTGCAAAAAGGCGGATGCGCATGACAAACTGACACAAGTGTCGAATTTTCTTTGTAGGCACGAAGATGCATCTTAAGTTCCGAAGAAGGTCTGTATTTCCCGTTCGCCCCGCCCTCGATAACATTTCCGTTAAGGTCGGTCAGAACGAGCATCTTCCTTTTCATAAAGCCTTTTGAAACGCCGCTCGGAGTCGCGAGCACCAGGTCCTTCCCAAGCCGGATCGAGATATTCCCGTCATTCGCAGCCACGAACCCGCGCGCATACATCCTTCTTCCTATATCAAGTATCGCATCTTCCGCTTTCTTCCTCTTCATACCCGCAAGTCCCTCTTTTTGGTTCTTTTTTCTGTTTTTTACGAATATTGTTAGTCCTCGATTTGTTCAAAGCCATTTTCAATTTCATTCATTGGCTTATTCCTCCTATTTCATCAAAAAGTGTCAACAGTGCTGACACTTTTTTAACGGAATTATTACGTAAACAGATAAATTGTGCTAAAAAAAAACTTCAATTTGTATTATTCTATCATAAGAAACATATCATTGAAAACCCTGCAGAAAGTAAAAAACGGCGGCGACAGCCCCACCTTGTCATACGCAGCGCTATATAATATAATGGAAGTGTTAAGGCGCGGACACCGCGTTACTCTTTATTGCATAGGAGGGATTTTAAATGAAAAAGTACATAGCGGAATGTATAGGTACCTGCGTGCTCGTGACCATGGGCTGCGGTACGGCAATGCTTGTCGGATGTGATGCGGCAAACGGCGGCGGATACATATTAACGGCTCTTGCCTTCGGCCTTTCCATCGTGGCCATGGCATACAGCATCGGAAATATCTCGGGCTGCCATGTAAATCCTGCGGTATCTCTTGCTGTACTTATCAAAGGCGGTATGGAGAAGGATGATTTTGCAGGTTATGTGATCGCTCAGGTGATCGGTGCTTTTATCGGATCTGCGATCCTGGCACTTATCTTTGCAACGGGCTCCGTTTCGGATATGACCGGCGGATGCGGCGCCAACGGACTTGGCGGAGTTAACGGATCTCCCATAGCAGGTCTTATCGTTGAGATCGTCCTTACATTCATCTTTGTTATGACCATCCTCGGCGTAACAAGTGAAAAGGCAGGCCACGGCTCATTCGGAGGCCTTGTCATAGGTCTTACCCTTACCTTTGTTCACATCCTGGGCATAGGCTTAACTGGTACCAGCGTTAACCCTGCAAGAAGCATCGCCCCCGCAGTTTTTGCGGCGATCGCCGGGAATACCGCTCCTCTTGCGGCTCTCTGGGTATTTATCGTAGGTCCCCTTATCGGTGCGGCTCTTGCGGCTTTCTGCTACAAATATCTTGAAAAATAAGGCTTATAAAGGCATATGGAAAAGGAGATCCCTGCGGGGGTCTCTTTTTTTATTTTCCCTCTAAAGAATTTATAAAACCTGCCGATAATTATGTTAGACATACTATTCCCATGGAAGGAGGAAGCAATATGCGTATCGGAAATTTCGCGAGCGTACAGGCACTTTATCCCAACACAAAGCCTGCTCAGACCAATACCGCGAAGACAAAAGGATTTTCTGATGCTGTTTCTATTTCCGGCGAAGGCAAAGATCTTGCGATCGCAAGGAAAGCCGTTGAAAATGCATCGGATATCAGGACCGAGCTTGTAGAATCCATCAAAGATCGCGTTAAGAACGGCACTTATGATGTAGATCCAGACAAGTTCGCGGACAGGATATTTGAAAAATTCGTATAACGAGGTATTCAAATGGCAAGTTTAATGGACAACCTGATGGATCTTCTGGAAAAGGAAAATGACGAGTACCGGAAGCTGTTGGAATTATCCATGAATAAGACCCCGATAATAATCGAGGGAAAAGTTGCTGAGCTTGACAAGATCACGGAAGATGAACAGGAGATAGTATCTGTTATCGCAAAGCTCGATAAAGAGCGTGAAAAGGTAATGACAGACATCGCCTCGGTATTGAACAAGGATGTTCATACACTAAAGCTCGATCAGTTAACTGCTTTACTTGAGGGAAGACCAAAAGAACAGAACAGGTTATCTGCGGTCCGGACGTCGCTTAAGCTGACGGTAGAAAGGCTTTCAAAAGTCAATAACCGCAATAAGGACCTTATAAATGATTCCCTTGAAATGGTAGCCTATAATATGAACATCATCAAAGGAATGCAGGCGGCGCCGGAGACGGCCAATTATACTAAAAACGCCTACAGTTCCGGAGCACAGATGGGCACCGATGTGAAGCGGTTTGATGCTAAACAATAATAGGTGATCATATGTCATTATTCGGAAATCTTTACGTCGGACAGTCCGGCTTACAAACGGGTCAGAACGCACTCAATACCGTAGCACATAACCTGGCAAATGCAAGTACCGCAGGTTATACAAGGCAGCAGGTTGCACAGGCCGACAGGACCTACAACCTTCTTTCGGTTGATGCGAGCATCGTATCCAATAAGCAGGCAGGCCTCGGTGTTTATTTTTCCGAGACAAGACAGGTCAGGGATTATTTCCTTGACCAGACATATCGTGAAGAGAACGGACGAAAGTCTTTCTATGACATTTCTTACTCCGCGCTCAACGAGGTCGAAGACCTCTTAGGTGAGCTTGACGGAGAATCATTCAATAACTCCCTTAACAAACTGGTGGAGGCAGTTGAAGAGCTTGCTAAGGAGCCTGCCAGCTCCGTAAAGCAGGGCCTTTTGGTTCAGCGCGCTTCGCAGTTCCTTGAAAGAGCGCAGACGGTATATACCGATCTTTCAAGTTATCAGGACAATTTAAATACCCAGATAAAGGGAGAAGTAGACAGGATCAATTCCATTTCACGAAGGATATTCGATCTTAACAATGAGATCTTAAAGATAGAGTCCGCAGGCATAGAACATGCCAACGACTTAAGAGATGAAAGAAACACTCTTCTTGATGAACTCAGCGGCCTGGCACATATCTCCTATAATGAAGATTATGACGGAGCCGTTATGATAAAGCTTGAGGGTCATCAGCTCGTGACCCGCAGCATGTCTTTTGAGATCGCGACGGACATAGACCCGTCCACCGGATTCCATACCCCTTACTGGGTGCTTGATGCGAATGCAAAGGCTGATGCGGACGGAGTATTAAGGCCCGATCTTAAGAGCAGCGGTGTTTATGATCTTACACTTACGGTTTCGACCGATAAGGATACCGATATTGGAAGCCTTAAGGCAAAGCTCCTTGCAAGAGGTGATCACAGAGCCAATTATACCGATCTTGATAAGGACAGCGGCCTTTATAACGAGACGATAGCACAGTCGGTCGTAATGAATGTGGAGGCGGAATTCGATAAGCTCATCCATTCCATCACGACCCAGATGAACAAGGTTTTGGAGAATGCTGCGGACAAGGCTTCGGGTTATCTGTGTGACAGCGAAGGCAATCCCATCCAGCTTTTCCAGAAGATGACCACTCCCGGCTATGATGCGGACGGTAAATACATTCCCGAGAGTACCAAGCCCGGCGAGGAATATTCCCTTTATACGATAACCAATATAAAAATAAATCCCGACCTTAAGAAGGAAGCCACACTCCTCGGATTTGTAAAGGAGGACGGCAGCGAGGATTATACGACGATCAGGAATTTAAGAGAAGTCTTTTCCACTGAGTCCTACACGCTCAATCCCAATGTTACCAATAAGAGTAATCTTATAGACTTCTATTCAAATATAGTAACACAGGTGGCCAACAGCGGTTCGGTATTTAAGAGCATATATGAGAACCAGACCAGGACAGTTGATGCGACGGAGGCCGCAAGGCAGCAGGTAGTCGGCGTTTCCGACGATGAAGAATTAAACCACATGATAATGTTCCAGAATGCATATAACGCATCCAGCCGTTATATCAATGTCATAAACGAGATGCTTGAACATATCATAAGTACTTTAGGAAGATAATGAGGTGAGCATATGCCTTCAACATTTTTCGGATTAAACATCGCATATTCGGGACTTACGGCTTCAAATGCCGCCCTTAATACTACGGCCAACAATATCTCCAACGTCAATACGGAGGGATACTCCAGACAGAAGGTGACCCAGCAGGCCTATAATTCCATCCGTACCTATACTACTTACGGATGTGTGGGCGCGGGTGTAGATACCACGGCGATAGAGCGTCAGAGAGATGTATTCTACGACTTTAAATACTGGGACAACAATGCCCAGCTCGGCGAATATTCCGAGCTTCAGTATTATATGAAGCAGATCGAGGATTATTTCAGGGATGACTCTACAGTAGACGGATTCTCTACCATCTTCAATAAGATGTATACGACCGTAGGGGAACTTATGAAAAATTCCGGAGATTCCACTACAAAGGCACAGTTTGTCGGTTTTGCGCAGAACTTAACCTACTACTTCAACACGATGGCCCAGAACTTGGAGAACATGCAGATAGATGTGAACTCCGAGATCAAGAACAAGATAGGAGCCATCAACTCCTTTGCTGCCGAGATCGCTTCCTTAAACAAGCAGATAAACGTTATCGAGGTCGGCGGCGGAATGGCCAACGAATTAAGGGATCAGAGAGATCTTATCATAGATAAATTAAGCAAGATCGTTGATACAACGACATCGGAGCAGCCCGTTTACGATACGACGCAGGATCCTCCGAGGGAGACCGGCGCGACCAGATATCTCGTAAAGATCGCGGGCGGCCAGACTCTTGTGGATACTTACAGATATAACGAGCTTACCTGCGAGGCAAAGCCCAGTTACGCCAACAACAACCAGTCCGATGCGATCGGATTATACAATATATACTGGAATGACGGAAGAGACTTCTCCGTATACAGCAAATCCATAGGCGGAGAATTAAGAGGCCTCATCGAGATGAGAGACGGTAACAACGGCGAGAATTTCAAGGGTATCGTTGAAGATGTGACCAAGAATGCAGACGGAAAGACCGTAGTTTCCATCGATGTCACAAAGACCGCGGGAACGGAATATCTTAAGGATCTTTCCAAATGTACCCTTCCCATCGGAGGAGGTATCATCAATCTCGGTAATCAGGAATTTTATTTCGATGATTTCGGAGTGACCTACGGTAATAACGGAAATATAGAGAGCTACCAGTTTGTTATAAGCGACGATCCTGATAAGAACAAAAGGGATGTGGATCCCGACCGTGTGGGAAGAGAAGCAAGTGTCGGTGTGGAAGTTGAATACCAGGGCATCCCTTATTATCAGGAGCAGATGAATGAATGGGTAAGGCTCTTTGCCGAAGCCTTTAACGCAGTCGTGACACAGGAAGGTTCGTCAAACGGACACGGAGATCTCGGAAGCGATGTATTTGTTGCCAATTCCGCTACGGGTCCCGAGCAATTCGCATTTACAGATGCTGCCGGATGGATCTTTTATGACGGCGTGCTCAGAAAGAGTGAGACCAAAAACGGTACGACCATCGAATCGATGAGAGATGAGGACGGATATTACAGACTGACTGCCAAGAATTTCGATGTCAACAGAAATATGATAAACGATCCCCAGCTCCTTGCGACAAGGACTATAGAGCAGTCCGGAGTCAGCAAATATAACATAGTAGACCAGCTCTTATCCTTAAAGACGGACCAGAGGATGGTAACGTTCAGAGGCTGCGGAGCCGGAGATTTCCTTCAGTGTATGCTTTCCGACTGTGCACTTAACGCACAGAGCGCGAACATAATGACCGAGAGCTATACATCCATAGCGGGAAGTATTGATAATCAGAGACTTTCCATAAGCGGAGTAGACTCCGACGAAGAAGCCTTAAACCTGGTTCAGTATCAGCATTCCTATAATCTCGCGTCAAAGATGATACAGACCTTATCGGAGATATATGACAGACTCATACTTGAGACAGGGGTATGATGATAAGTCTGACGGCAAATACGGTATTGTTATAAGAGGGTAAAGATATGAGAATAACCAATAAGATAATCCAGAACAATTCCATCACCAATATCAATAACAACAAAGTGATGGAGGATAAATTAAATACCCAGCTTGCCACTGGAAAGAAGGTAAACCGTCCCAGCGACGATCCTGTCGTAGCCATAAGGGCTTTAAGACTGCGCACAAGCTTAAGTGAGGTTGAACAGTATTATACCAAGAATGTTCCCGACGCTAAGAGCTGGCTTTCCATTACCGAAAATGCCGTTAAGAGTGTTACCGATGTCATTACGAGCATGTACGAGGACTTTACTTCAGGAGCAGCCGGATTCAAGACCCCGGAAGACAGGGAAGCCATCCTTGAAAACCTTAAGGGCCTTCGCGATGAGATCTATTCGATAGGTAATGCCGACTATGCGGGAAGACATGTATTTACCGGATACCGTACCGATACATCCCTTACATTTACGGAAAATACCGTAGCCGAATACAGGGAGATAAAAGATACCTTTAACGCGTCTGATGTAGGAAGGGCAACCTATGTTGAAGGCACGCTCAACACTGAGGACTTAAACGGCCTTGTTACCGACGACAATGATCAGACTACGGTAATGGAAGACCGCATAAACCGCATCCGCCTCTCCTATGATAACCTGGACGGTGTGTTAAAGGAAACAAGGTATACGGGGTATCGTGCCGGTGATGAGGCAGGAACGATCTCGGGCTGGGGTAGTTCTACCGATATATCCAAATATTATGAAGATGAAGGTAAGGGGCCGATAAATTCCGATGGAAAAAGCTTTAGCGGAACTGTCACTGTTGACGGTCAGAACGTTGTCCTTTCATTCAAGGATGAGGATCACTGGACGGGGCAGCTTGTGGGTCATCCTGAAGTAACAGCAGCTTCGGTTGATTCATCTGTTACAGGCAGGGAATCAAAGCTTACATTTGACGGGAAAACATATACCGTAACATGTGATAAAGACGGTAATTATTCGGCCGACGGTCTGGCTGTGACCAAGAAAACAGACGGGACTTTGGATATAACGATACCTGCGGACGGTGCCGGAAGTTATCCGGTAGTAATCAATACGGACGGGAATCTTACGACCGTAAATAAAGCCGAGGAAGTTCGCGCTGTCGATGATAAAGTGGATGTTACGTCCATGGCGGGGATCGATCTTTCCTCAATTACGATAAGAGAGAAAGATGAAAGCGGCAACCTGACTTTGCCTTATAAGATCACCAAAGGTGCGGACGGGAAATTCAGCATAGATAAAAACGCATCCGTAAAGGAAAATGCCGACGGAACGGTGACCTATACCCTTCCGGGACCTAACGGTACCATGGATATGTATAAAACGATCACTATAGATCCTTCGACCGGAAGTCTTTCCGGCATGCTTAAGCATACAAGGACTTATGATTACACCCTGCATCCGGGCGGAAACTTCGGAGACTGTGCTGTAGGCGGAAATGTATATGCTGCCAGGGCCATTGATACCACATCCTTGGTATACAGAAGAGCTTTAGAAGGAAGCGCATCGGTAGATCAGAGCAGCATAGACATAGATCCCACCGACGGTATGCAGGAATTTGAATTAAATTACGGTGCGGAAAAATACATTATAAAAAAATTCACCGATGACGGACGACCTTTTCATTATGAGTCGGGTTATTTCGCGGTTGATCCCGCAACTAACACCATCGATCACAGCATAAGGGTCACCCAGAATACCGATAAATCCTTTACGATAAGTCATGCCAGAGATGGTGCGGATTATGAGACAGCCGAGAACTATCATGTTTTCAATGTAAGCGCTGACGGAAGAAACGTAACATCCTGTTACAGTGAAAAAAGGATTGATGTGACCATAACGTCTTCGGATATGGAGATCGCCGCAGATGATGAAGGAAACGGCCTTACCGCATATCAGTATTTTGCGCTTGATGATAAAAACGAAAACAGATATCCGGCTGCATCCGAAAAAGCATATCTCCTTGCGGATACGGGAGAGCTGGTATTCGGAAGCAAGCTCGCAAAGACGCTTTCCGAGCTTAAGGACATAGACGGAGTGGATACCATATCCGTTACATACAGTAAGACCAATTTTGAAAAGGGAGATATAAGACCCGAGCATTATTTCGATGCCAAGATGTATGATGAAAAACACATCGTCAGCAGTCCGCTCATCTATGACGAGCAGGATCAGGAGATAAATTATACGATAGGTACTAATCAGAGCATCCGCATTAATACCAACGCATCCGAAGTCTTCGATCCCCAGGTCGCAAGAGTCCTTGATGATATCATAAACAATATCGAAGAGGTAAAAGCTGCTGAGGAAAAGGTAAACAGGCTTAAAGGCATGAAGGCCGATACAGCTACTTACGGAGCAGAGGATCAGAAGAAGATCGATATACTTCTTGATACCGCGCAGAAGGCGCTCACATTCTTAACCGATAAACTTCAGAAACAGTTTGAGGGCGGCCTTACGAACAGCCAGGGATTTTTGGATAAGGCAAATACGGCGCTTACGGCCATCGGTAACAGATCTGCGAGAGTCGATCTTGTAGAGAACAGACTTCAGTCACAGAGCACGAACTTTAAGACCTTGTCTTCCGAGAACGAGGATGCCGATATAACGGAAGTTGCCGTTCAGTTATCAAGTGCGGAGATGTCATATCAGGGTGCGCTCATGGCTACGGGAAAGATAGCCCAGACTACACTTTTGAATTATCTGTAAATTAAAACCAAATTATTTTGACCGCATATCTTTAATATGCTATCATAAATACGTATTACACTATCAAACGGAGGTTATTTCTATGGAAAAGGGGTTAGAGATCGAATCCAGACTGTTCGGACATATCTGGATCAAGGAATCAAAGATAATCACATTCGTTGACGGACTTGTGGGCTTTCCCAGCATGAGGGATTTTGCCCTTATCCATGACGAAGAAGGTGCTGACGGAAAGGGAATAAAGTGGCTGCAGTCTCTTCAGGACGGCAATTTCGCTCTTCCCGTTGTTAATCCTCTTGAGATAGTCGAGGATTACAATCCCACCGTTGATGACAATCTTTTAGAGCCTTTGGGCACTATGGGCGATGATGATATGTTTGTACTTGTTACGATCGCTGTTCCCAAGGATGTTACAAAGATGACCATCAATTTAAAGGGACCGATCATCATAAATGTAAGTAACGGCCGCGCGACCCAGGTTGTCGTTGAGAACGAGGATTATGATGTTAAATTCCCCGTTTACGATATCCTTAAGGCCAGAAAGGGCGGTGAATGATATGCTGGCTTTATCGAGAAAGAAGGGTGAATCCCTTATCATAAGCAACAATGTAGAAGTCACCGTGCTTGAGGTTAAGGGCGAGCAGGTTAAGATCGGTATCAGCGCTCCCAAGGATGTTCCGATCTACAGAAAGGAAGTATATGATCAGATCCAGGCTTCCACTTTAGAGGCTGCGGAAAGTGCATCGCTTGATGCTGCGAGGGATCTGTTCTCATGATGGATTCATTTAAGGAAGGCGGAAAGAAATTCGTCTTCGATATAGACGGGGTCATCGCATTAAAGAGAGAGGATCTCGATTATTCACAGGCACAACCGAATGAAAAGATGATCCGCATAATAAATGCCCTTCATGATATGGGCAACACCATCGCACTCTTTACCGCAAGAGGATATGTCACAGGCATAGACTGGAGTGACGTCACAAAAGATCAGATGGAAAGATGGGGAGTCAAATACGATAAGCTGATCATGGGAAAGCCAAATGCAGATTATTACGTGGATGACAAGAATCTGAATGTAGAGCAGTTGTACGATATATTTGAAGAGTAATCTAAAAAGGTGAATTTAAAAAGGTGCCTGGTATGGTGTCACGTCGTGCGGATGTGACACTGTACCAGGCACCTTTTGCGGAGAATAAGTAAGACATAGAAAAAGCACCGGGAAATCGGTGCTTTTTAACAATAGCTGTTGAACATCATTCCGCTGTATGCGCTTGTGATATAAGGGTTTGCAAAATTCTTTCCCGGATTCTTATAGGCTACGATCGTCTTATCGACGTATTCCATGGGATTTAAGGAGACCTGATCCGATTTCTGGTACAGGGCTTTTGCAAAACTCTTTATCATATTAAATCCGCCGGTCATAAAATCATCGGACATGATACTGGATCTTAGCTTTCTGTCATCTATCCTTATTGAGCCGTCCCTTCGGACATTTATACCGACTTCGGAAAGACGTGAGGAATAATCCGATGCTATATGGGTAAGCTCGCTTACGAGCCTGCTTCCTGCGGGATGATCTCCGGTCGTATCTTTTGCACTTCCGAGGAACGAATTGTATCCGGATATGAGCTTGTGGAAATTCTCCACCATACTTTCCGTATCATTTTTAACTCCGATATCCACGGGGGCACTTCCGGCTGCGCTTATTCCTTTAAGATTTATCTCATACATCTTTTCGACGGTAAATTCGTTACTTCCGGCGCTGTGCTCTTCTCCGTTGATGGAGAATAATGCACTTGAAGGGCGCCTTGTCATATCACCTATGCCTAAGTAATCCACCATACCTGAAGTCTTACTGGTCTGGGTGTCCGATACGTGGAAGAAATAATCCTTGTCCGTGGGATCACCGCTCTTTAATGAAGTAAGACGCAAAGCTGCATTGTCCCCGTCGCGGACGAACTGGGATTTAATGCCTATGTCGGCGTTATTTATAAGCTTTGTAAGTCTCTGCATAACGGCCATATTGCTTTCGTCTTCCTTGACATTAAACTGGAATTCATAGCTTAAGTCATTTATGGACATATCGAAAGAATATGTATCGGGAGCAAGGCCGACGGGATCATCAGCGGGGAGGAAGCGACCCATGTTCTCCTGCTCGGAAGCTAAGGTATAGACTTCCATGCGGAGTGAGGGAGCAAATTCCGCCTCGAGCGCATTACCTATAAATGAAGCTTCCACGATATCTTCGTTACTCGAGAAAGCTGCTTTTTTATTTAGAAGACCGTTTTCATCAAGGCCGCCCATCGAAGCGATGGCATGCTTAAAGGCCCTTGCGTTTTCTTTAAGCGCAACGGCATATTCCTTGCTTTCGTCCGTATCATCGAGAATGAAAGAGGGGGATTCTTTATTGAGCTTGACAATGGAACGGTAGATACCGCGAAGCTCATCCTTTTTATGCGTATCAAGAGACGTAGATCCCTTGGGCGCATAAGCGGTAAGATAATGATTATAGACACTGAGTGTCGCCATATTATTAGCCATCGTCGCCCCTCCTTTCTTCCTTGAATGGCGCATAGGACATATCCTTTGTCCCGCGCGGGCCGGCTAATCCGGTATGTGGCACCCCTCCTAAAAATGGGGGCACTTATCTAATGATACTTATAGTCTTATAAGTACAATAACATATTTCAAGTTCAATTGCAAGTGTTTTTTAGAAATTTTTGACAATTCTTGACAATAATGGATAAAAGTCCGATAATAAAAAATAGCTTTGTTAAAAGCGGTAAAATTTTAAAGTAAGGAGTGGATTGTCATGGAAAAAAAGGACATCAACTGGTCGGAGCTTGGCTTTGGCTACATTAAGACTGACAAGAGATTTGTTTCGAACTTTAAGGACGGTAAGTGGGATGAAGGTGTTCTTACCGATGACGCCACGGTCACGATAAGCGAGTGCGCAGGTGTGTTACAGTATGCGCAGACCTGTTTTGAAGGATTAAAGGCATATACTACTGAGGATGGAAAGATCGTATGCTTCCGCCCCGATCTCAATGCTTCCCGTATGAAGGATTCGTGTGAGAGACTTGAGATGCCCGTCTTCCCCGAGGACAGATTCGTTCAGGCGGTAAAAGATGTGGTGAAGGCAAATGCGGCATATGTTCCCCCTTACGGATCGGGAGCTACCTTATATATCAGACCTTATATGTTCGGTTCCGATGCCGTTATAGGAGTTAAGCCTGCAAATGAATATCAGTTCAGGATCTTTACGACTCCCGTAGGCCCTTACTTTAAGGGCGGCGCAAAGCCGATCACCATCAGGGTTTCGGATTTTGACAGAGCAGCACCTCACGGAACAGGTCATATCAAGGCCGGACTTAACTATGCGATGAGCCTCCATGCAATTGTTGATGCTCATAATAAGGGCTTTGATGAGAATATGTACTTAGACGCTGCTACGCGTACTAAAGTAGAAGAGACCGGCGGAGCCAATTTCTTATTCGTAACAAAGGACGGCACTGTCGTAACACCCAAGTCAAACAGCATCCTTCCCTCGATCACGAGAAGATCTCTTATGTATGTTGCAGAGCATATCCTGGGTATGAAAGCGGAGACAAGAGAGGTAAGATTTGACGAAGTTAAGGATATGGCAGAGTGCGGCCTTTGCGGTACCGCAGCCGTTATCTCTCCTGTTGGATGCATAGATGATCACGGCAACAAGATTTATTTCGAGAGCGGAATGGAAGAGATGGGACCTGTCACAAAGAAGTTATATGAGACCTTAACAGGCGTCCAGATGGGCCGCATTGAGGCTCCCGAAGGATGGATCTGCGAGATCTGCTGATGTGTTAATGCCGGCGCGGCCGGTGGCTTAAAAAGGAGAATAAAATGAAGATCAAAAACGTAAAGGACATTGAAGGATTTTTTAAGGTAGTCGAAAGCTGCAGCGGCAAGGTTGAGCTTGTTACCGACGAGGGAGACAGACTTAACTTAAAGAGCAAGCTTTCACAGTATGTATCGCTTGCAAAGGTATTCTCGGATGATATGATCCCCGAGATGGAGCTGGTTGTTTACGATCCCGATGATGCGATCAAGTTCGTAAACTTCATGGCAGGCGGAGCAGTTAAATAAGTCAGATATCATCTTTTAAAGATCTTTTTCATGGCGGCGACGAGAGAAACGTTGTCGCCATGTTTCATGTAACATATCCTTATAAAACGGCCCTCCATCCCGCTGAAGGTGGAGCAGTCTCTTACCATGAGAGCCTGCTTTATGAGCTCCTCAAAGACAGCGTGCGAATCGGGGTTAACTAAGGAGCCCTCTTCGTTTAATCTTATGAGGATGAAGTTTGCTTTTGTGGGATAGACTTTTACCCCGGGAAGTGATGATAATTCATTTTTCAGATAGGTAAGCTCGCTAAGAGCTTCTTTTTTTACCCCGGATATATATTCATCATCGGTGAACATCTTTGAGCCGATCAGCGATGCAACGGAATTGATGCTCCAGGGGTCGGCCTGTTTTAAATATTTATCTATAAGGCCGGCATTTGATGTAACGGCATATCCCAGGCGAAGGCCGGGAGTGGAAAAGAATTTGGATGTCCCGCGAAGCACCAGAATGTTATCGCACTTATCCGTAAGTGATATCGCACTTATATCGTCGGGCGTATTATGATCGCCGGAAAATTCCGCATATGTTTCATCTATCATAAGGATGATATCTCTTTTTTTAAGTTCATCCGCAAGCACTTTTATCTCGTCTTTTTTAAGGGCAAAGCCTGTGGGATTGTTGGGATTGCAGAGGATTAAGAGAGTTATCTTATCGCCGGTAAGATCGATGGCTTTAATGATATCTTCGGGACGGAGGATGAAATCATTAT
The DNA here is from genome assembly GCA_003446735.1 of Lachnospiraceae bacterium. Lineage (GTDB taxonomy): Bacteria > Bacillota > Clostridia > Lachnospirales > Lachnospiraceae > UBA2882. The sequence goes on from DMCJ01000151.1 coordinate 25,587, forward strand.
CCTCGAGTGCATCTATATGGTGGACTTTAGCAAGGAGTCTTAAAAGGTCTTTTTCATATTCGGAATAGGTGGGGCCGATGAGCGCGGCATCCTTAGGTGAGAGGATGGTCGTAAAAACGCTGAGAAGCTCGGTCACGCCGCTTCCTAAAAGGATGTTTTCCTTTTTGCATCCGGTATATTCGGAAATGGAGGCTTTAAGATCGTTATATTCCCTGTCCGGATAAGCTGAAATGACGGACAGGTTGTCTTTTAATGCCTCGGCTGCCTTTTTTGAAAAGCCCGCCGGATTGACGTTGGCTGCGAAGTTGACTATATCCTCTTTTTTAAGGCCGAAAGCAAGGGCGGCTTTTTCGGTATCAGACCCGTGAAAATTGTGCTTCATAAGTTCCCAAATCCTTTGTTTTATGGTATAATATTACATCAATCATAATACCACGAAATATCATCAAAGTAAAACAGAACAAAATGAGAGATGAAGCCTCAAAAGAAGAAAAGATAATAATAAAAGCCGTAGAGGATAAGGTTGCATCGGGGGAGCTTACTTTTAAGACCAAGGTAAGCCGTGATTCCGATGTCTTTATTTCTGCCTCGGATTATCGCTTAAGTATCACTGAATGGGAGATAAGAGGCGGAGAGCTCTATGTCAGATACACCTACGATGCCGGCGGACTGGATGCCGGAGACAAAAGAAACGGAGAGATCACTGCCGTTACTGATGAAGGTGAATTCTTCTTTTCCTATGAGATAGATATAAGGGAAGCATGTTTTGACAGTTCCATCGGAGAGATTAAAAATCTCTTCCATTTTACAAATCTCGCAAAGACGTCATGGAAAGAAGCGGTCACGCTTTTTGAGGATCCGGGATTTAATTCCATATTAAGAGGCGGCAATTCATCCTATAAGAATATCAGGGAAGCCCTCCTTTACAATACTGCAGAGGAGGCGCAAAAGAGCAGGGCGCTCGAGAATTTCCTTGTCTATATAAGGAAAAAAGATCCGATAAAGCTTACGGTAAAAGAGACTAATTATATAATCACTCCCGATTCTCCGGGGACGATCTATATCGAAGTCGAAAAGACCGGCTGGGGCTATGAGGATATACGCATCCATGATCAGACGCCCGGACTTTCATTTGAAAAGACGGAATATTTCATTTCCGATTTTTCCGACAACAAACTTGAGATACCGGTCAGGATCGACCGGATCAGATTGTCAGCGCAGGGAAGTAAAGGCGGGCTCATATTAAGTATAGGATCAAGGGATATCCGTATAAGCATAGCCGGAAAGAGCGCGGGAAAAAATACCGGAGCTCCCATATCGGATTCGGATGAGAGACATGTGGTGATAAAGATAATGCGTCTTTATCTTGACTACAGGACCGGCCATATGAGCTTAAAGGAATGCGCTGCGCAGGCGGAAGAAAAATTAAAGCTCATAAGAGGAAGGGAAACGGTCCTTCCCACTTTATACGAAGCACATTTAAAGCTGCTTTTGTCCGATAAGGGTACTGCGGCATGGCTCATAGATCATGTAAAAAAGCTCCTTCGAAAGGAAGATGCGGGCGACGAGGTATACGGTTATTTCCTTTATCTTCTTGCGATGAACGGGACGCAGGACAGCGAAAGAGCCGCGAACCTGCTTGCGACATATTCGGAGACAAAGCCCAATGTATTTTCCTATTTCTGGGGGAATATGCATGTTAAGGGCAAGGGAAGCGAAAATACCGGAAGAGCCTACAGGAGCCTTAAGAACATATGGAAGATGGGTAATTCTTCTCCGGTCTTATTCTTAGAGGCTGCGCTTTTGGTACTTAAGAATCCTTCTCTTTATGAAAATATGGAAGAGTTCGAGCTTAAGCTCTTATTCTTCATGGAAAGATATCAGCTAATATCGGAGGATTTTGTTCCCCAGGTATTTGAGGCGGCTTCATCATATAAAAGATATTCCCCGATGCTCTTATCGATACTTAAGAGATATCCCGCGGAAAATGAAAAGCAGATGCTGAAGGTATTCTGTACCCAGTATTTAAGAGGAGGATGCAAAGGCAAAGAGGTTGCATCGGTGCTGCGCCGCGGTATCGAAGCCGACTGCCGCATAACCGGTCTTTACGAAGCCTATATAAGAGCGCTTGATTTTGACGAGGAAGCAGAGCTCCCGAGAGAAGCTGTTCACTATTTCTCCTACGGTTCATCCTTGGATGATGCCGGAAAGGCCTATGTCTATTCGATGCTCCTTAAGCAGAGGGAGGATATGAATGACAAGCAGATGAGCAGGGCCAGGGAGTTTACCTTAGAAGAACTTAAAAAAGGTCATATCAGCAGATCGCTTGCCACGCTCTACTGCAATCTGTTAGAGCCCGAAGATATGACGGAAGAGCTAAAGGACAGCCTTGTTTCACTTGTCTTTGCGATGGACTTTAAGATAAAGGATGAAAAGGGATACGGAAAGAGCGAATGGATATATGTCCGTCATAACGGAATGGAAAAGGTCGGAAAATACCAGATCAAAGCCGGAAGGGGAGTCATCTTCTTATACGGCGATGATCATTCGATAGCTCTTGAGGATAAAAGGGGCAGGATAAGCATTCCTCCGTCGGAAGCATATGAGATAAGCTCTTTCTTTGAAAATGAAAATGTCACCTATCTTTTAAAGGGCGCCGGTCTTTCGGGATTTGAACAGGCTTATTATTTTATCGGTAAAAATCCGGTCGAGACCGCAAAGGATAAGGATGAATTTATCTCAAGAAGCGCCGTGGCATGTAAGCTCATGGAGAGCAGGGACTTATCCGGGAGCAAAAAGCATGATATAGCCGAAGCGATATTATACGGATATCAGAAATATGAGATACCCGAAAGGAAAGAGGAATTCTTAAAGACGGTCCCTGCCACATTTTTCAAGGGCAAGGCGGGAGAGCTCTTTGTAAAGGAGCTCCTTAGCGTCGGAATGTATGAAAAGGCATACGAGGCAGCAGCCCATACGGGATTTGACAGGTTCGACAGCAAGGTCCTTATAAGGCTGTGTAACTATGCACTCTGCGAGGCCGAGGGAGAATATGACGAAAGGCTCACGGCCTTTACTTACTATGTTTTTGAAAAGCATAAATATACGATCGATATGCTCGAATATCTTGTAAACCATTACAGAGGTCCGGTCAAGCAGATGAGGGATGTCTGGAAGAGAGCGGCATCGATGGATGTATTTACCCTCCCGATCGCAGAGAGGATACTCACTCAGATGATGCGTACGGGATCATACACGGCAGACAGGGCTCTTATTTTCAAGGACTATGCAAGAAGCGGAGGAAGGAGTGAGCTCTTTCTTTCCTATCTTACGGATATGGCTTTTGCCTATGTATCAAAAGAGGAGGCAGTCGAGAACGAATTCTTCGATGAAGCCGAAGCTCTTTTAAAGCAGGATGACGAAGGACTTCCGATAGACATACTGCTTGCCGTTTTAAAGAAAAAGAGCAGCGAACCTCTTCCCATAAGCGACGAGGGAAATGAGTGGCTTAAGGAACTCATTGAGACGGCATTTTTGCAGGGCTATTATTTCCCTTACTACAGGCACTTTGAAGAAGTATATCCTTCCCTTCGTTTAAAGGGGGAAGAGACCTTTGTCGAATACCGGGATGAGCCGGGACTTAAGATCACACTTCATTATCTCGTCGAGCACAATGATCCCGATGAAGATGAAGAAGGAAAGTACAATAAAGAACCTTTATATGAAGTCTACCCCGGAGTATACCAGCGCGGGTTTAAGATATTGCACGGAGAGAGAGTCGTCTATTATCTGACGCAAAAGGAAGAGGATGATGAAAAGATGCTCATAAGCGGAAGCTTAGAGATATCCGATGATATCGAAGGCGGCGGAAGCGGGAAATTCCGTTTGTTAAACGATCTGGCGCTTGCAAGGGAGTTAGATGACCGGGCTACGGTATCGGAGCTTGAAAGAAAACTGGGAAGACTTGAAACTCTTACAAAAGATAACCTGAAGATAAGGTAGGAAAATGGAAGAAAGAGATCTGATAATAGGGATCCATATAAGGGATGATGTTTTCCAGATAAGCTGTCAGAGAGGGCTTATCGAAGGAATGAGCATCGAAAACGAGGAGATCCCGAAGGATATAAAGGAAGAAGAGGATGTCACCACGAAAGCGGTGCTCTTTGCGGCGAAGATAAAGCAGGTCTTAAAAGAGCAGGGACTTGAAGGTTTTGAAAAGGAGCTGCGTCTTTTAGTATTTACCGCAAAGGATATAGGCGGTAAGACCGGAGAATTCTTAAAGGCATTAAAGGACGGCCCTTTTTCGGCTCTGCCGGATGTGCGCATAATAAAAGAAAAAGAAGCCCTTTTTCATTATGTGATCAATCAGCCCCGTGAATTAAAGGGCTTTGAAGTACTTGTCATCGATATGATAGATGATGAGCTTATCATAAACAGGGCGATAACCGAAAAGGGAAGAAGACCGCTTCCCGTTCTTATCGAAGATGAGGATAACGAGGGGCTTTCAAGACCAAATGATGCAATGACAGGGGAACAGAAAGACAGAGCACTGTCCATCCTGGATGCCGAGCTTTCAGCCCTTTGCGAAAACATATTAAAGACTCATATCGTTACGGGCATATATCTTTTAGG
>DMCJ01000151.1:30382-33605 GCA_003446735.1 Lachnospiraceae bacterium
GCATCCGACAGCTTATACGAAAAGGAAAAGGCGGACAGTTATCTTTTCATATCCGAGGATATCTTAAAGCATAATATAGGAGTAAAGATAAGAAAGAACGGGAGCGAAGTCACCGAATTTGTGATAGAAGGCGGCAGGCCATACAGGGATGCGACGGCTTCATTTACATTCATTCCGGACCATGATCTTTCGCTTCCCATAGTGATACGTCCCATAAGAGGGGATATCACGGACCGTGTCGTTCCGCTTCCCATACCGAAGGAAAAGGACAGGGAGCCGGGCAGTATGAGGTTTAAATGCAATCTTTCCCTTGAATCCGACCACGAGCTTTTGGTCATCGTTGAGGATGTTGGGATGGGAGAACTCTACCCCTCTACGGGAAAGAGATACAAAGAGGTGATCACGCTGTGAGTGCCATAATCTTATGTAAAGAAGGGGGAGCGCAGGCACCCTACGAACTTAAGATCATAAAAAAGCGCATTTATTCGGTGGAGGAGCTTTGCTGCTTTATCTATTCGAATGTCTATATATGCGACGAGGAACTCTTAAAATACGAACTCTATGAGTGGCTGAGGGAGGAATGCGGCCTTAACGATCTTTATGCTTCGATCACCGAGATAAGAAATTCGGGAGATGAAGCTTACAAGATAGCCGCTGACATTTTTGCTTACACGGATTACCTTAACAAACAGGAAAGAGAAGCTGTCTGTGAAAGGATAAGAAAGGCTTCTTTATTATCGGCTACTGAAAGAAGGAAATCCAGGACCGATCTTTTATTCCTTGACGACAGATATGAAGAGGCTCTTGCCGGATATGAGGAGCTCTTAAAGGAAGAGATGGGAAGGGATAATAAATTCACCCATTACCTCCTTTATAATATCGCCTGCTGTTACGGAAGGCTCTTTTATTTTGATATAGCTGCGGACTGGTTTAAAAAGGCATCGGAGAGTAAGTACGGTGATGATGAGGATAAGGCGGCGCTTTCGTTTTGTGAGAGGATGATCAAGGAAGAATGAGTTTTTTATCCAGGCTTTTTGACAAATTCCTGCCTGAGATCGAAGAGGAAGAAGAGGAAATAAAGGAAGTTGAAGCTGTGGATTTTGACCACAGCAATCTTTCGGTACACAATTCTCTCGAAAGAAGGCGTTATATAGAAGGCTGCCTTGAGCAGATGAGGGATGCGGCCCTTAAGGTTGAGGAATTAAACGAGGAATATAATGTCGTAAATTCCTATTTAAGAGATATGGAGATCATTGATTCCATAGAAGGCGAGGAAAGGCTTTCGATAGAAGAGCATGCCAGGGCTCTCGGCAATCTGAACGTTGACAAGCAGTCTCTTGCCGGAAGAAAAAGTTATATGGACGAGGCTGATTTCAGGAGAATGGAACGCCTCGGCGATGAGGTGGTTGATGCGATAAAGACCCTTTCCGAAGCGGAGGATTATCAGGGCAAGATCAAGCGTGACTTATCAAAGTTAGAAGCAGAAAAGCATGCATATAAATACCGCATGGAGGAGGCCAGGGTCTCCCAGGGAAATATAAGGGGAATGGCCGTTATCTGCCTTATATCGGCGATCGCATGTGTTGCGGTCCTTCTTATCTTACAGTTCATGCTCTCAATGGATGCGACCGTCGGATATCTTATCATGGCAGTGATGGTCGCCGTCATCCTTACGGCTATGTTCGTTCGTTTCAAAGATGCGGATAAGGAATACAGGGTGAGCGCCAACGGACTTAACAAGATCATACTTCTCCAGAACACGGTCAAGATAAGATATGTAAATAATACCAATCTTCTGGACTATCTCTATTTAAAATACAATGTTTCCGGAGCAAAGAAATTAAAGGAACTCTGGGAGAAATACCAGGTTGAGCTCGGCGAAAGAGAGAGATTAAGAGAGACCGAAGCCGATCTTTCCTACCACGGGGAGAGGCTTGTGGCCATACTTAAAAAATACAGGCTTTACGATCCGGTGATCTGGGTCAAGCAATATGCGGCGCTCCTCGACCCCAGAGAAATGGTCGAGATCAGGCATGAACTCATATTAAGAAGACAGAGTTTAAGGAAGCAGACCGAATACAATAAACAGAATGCATCGACAGCAAAAGAAGAGGTCATGACGGTCGCCAGAGAGTATCCGGCATACGCCGAGGAGATCATGGATATGTTGACACAAAAGCTCTAAACTGTTAGTATTTATGGTTGTAGGAGGAGTTTTATCATGAAAAAATTTACAGCTTTAGCACTCGTTTGTTTAATGACCGCTGCTCTTGTTGCATGCGGTAATACCCAGGGCAGCGCAGCAGGCTCTGCATCTGAATTTGACGGAAAGCTCACCGTAGGTTTCGATGCCGAATATCCCCCTTACGGATATATGGATGATAACGGCGATTATACGGGCTTCGATCTGGAACTTGCCGAGAAGGTCTGCGAGCTTGAGGGGTGGACCCTTGAGAAGGTGCCGATCGACTGGGATTCAAAGGACATGGAGCTTAATTCCGGTGCCATCGATTGTATCTGGAACGGATTTACCATTAACGGCAGAGAGGATGCTTATACATGGACCGATCCTTATTGTGATAACAGTCAGGTAGTTGTTGTTGCAAAGGACAGCGGGATCACAAAATTATCCGATCTTGCAGGCAAGAAGGTAGGCGTTCAGGCAGCAAGTGCCGCCCTTGACGTTCTTTCCGATGAGGAGCAGCAGAAGGATCTTGCCGATACGTTTGGCGAGCTTTGCCAGTTCTCGGATTATAACACTGCATTTACCGAGCTTCTTGCGGGAAGCATGGATGCGGTTGCGATCGATATAGGTGTTGCCAACTACCAGATCTCATCCAGAGGCGATGGATATGTGATCCTTGATGAAAGCCTTAATTCCGAGCAGTACGGTGTGGGCTTCAAGCTCGGCAATACCGCTCTTTGCAATAAGGTAAACGAAGATATAAAGAAGCTCGCACAGGACGGTACCGTATCTGAGCTTGCCGAGAAATACGGGATAAGCGATCTTATCTGTGTAGAATGATATGGACATGATGACTATCCTCTCCCAGCTTGCGGGAGGAATGATAAAGACCATAGGTATCTTTATATTGACCCTGTTATTGTCATTGCCCTTAGGACTTATAGTGTCCTTCGGGCGAATGTCCAAAAACAGGGTTTTGTCCGGTTTTATAAAAATATATATTTCGATAATGAGAGGGACCCCGCTTATGCTGCAGCT
>DMCJ01000200.1 GCA_003446735.1 Lachnospiraceae bacterium
CTTGTCCGGAAATCTCACTATACTTGTCAATCATAGACATTAAATCCAAAAACTGTAATGCAGATTTATTCTTAGATGTAACCTCAGCAACCGGTTTATATACAACAATGGTATTTCCATCTATCTCCTGCTTACGCTGTTTAGTCGATGCTTCATTGCTACAAACTTCATAGCATGAGGGGTTCTGTGTTGTAAATCCATATTTGTTTGCAAGCTGTAATCCCGTTATATAGCCTTTCACTTTTTCTTCTGAGCCAAGATACTTCTTCTCGATATATTTATCCACCGAAACCTTTCCTTTTGTTCCAAGAATCGTAACATAAGACAAGAAATATACACCATTATATAAGCGTTCCAACTTACCTTCATCCACAAGCTTCTTCATCTCCTGGCGAAGATAATCTTTTGAATCGCCTGGCAACTCAGTCAAAAATATCGGCTCTCCATTTTTGTAATTTTCAATTATATAATCATATACCATCCGGCCTACCTCACAAATTAGAAATCATTAATTTCAACTTTATGATACAACCATTTATCCTTATTTGCAAGTTTTTATTATGGCGAATCAAAAAAACCTGTCCAAATCTTGGTTTATTACGACATTTTTTAGTCTATTTTTATCATTATAAAAACGTTAAGTTCTCTATTTTAAGTATTATCCTACTTAAAAACCTCTACAAAACGAGATTCACTAACACTAATTCGGTCCTTGAATTCTTCATAACTATCCGCATCCTGCGGGAGAATCAAACCATGCTTAGTTATTGAGTAAAATATTCATTTAACAATTTTTCTGTTCTTCACGAAGCAGTCTCGGAGGTTGAATCATAATATTTTATTCCTTATTCTCCCCTGCTTTTATTGCGGTAATCATTTCCATTACTGAAAAATGGTTTGGATTTAGATAAATAAATCCACTATCAATTATTTCGAACGCTTCAAAATCAAAATCAATATTTTCATCACTTAAAAAATCATCATTTATCCAAGTAACTTTCGATAAAAAGCTTGGTAACCACCCTTGCATATCAATACATAATTCTTCTTCATCAAAATCCTTTACCGGAATAATAGTAATATTATATTCCGCTGTATCTTTTTTGAATTTTTCCAGAATTGATTCTTTTACAAAGGCATATTCATAATCAGCGCTCATACATGCTACCATTTTTTCTTTAACGGTATCTACCGCCTCATATTTATCTATTTCAGAATCGAAATAAATTAAAAATATGTTTTCTTCAAACCCTTCTCCAGAAACAAAATACTTGCCAACATATGCTTCCAGTTTACCTGTAATGCTAATTGTTCCCCGCAAAGACCGTTTTTCCTTGTGAAAATATCGATTAATCTTCTTCATTATTATCCTCTTTTAAATGATAAAAGTATCTCCCCAGCCTTCATTCTTTACTCCGTTATATTTTATGATTGCCGTATAATAATCAGAATACACGTATATCATATACTTTTTCATACAAACCGGGCAATAAACTTCTCTATATTATCCGCATAATTCCTTTAAAAAACTTTTTGTAGTGTTTGTAAAGCCTCGAATTTTTGTGCATTCTAACCGTTGTGCGTTCAAAGTTAAGTGTTTTACTTTGGCTAAACTCTTTCCCATGCTCTCTGCATAAACAGGCACACTTATAAGTATGACAAAAGGCCTGTTCTTTGCGGAAAAACCTTTACAAAAGCCTGTCATAAAGAAAACCGCGCATTGCGGTCCTTCAGGTTACGTTTGAAATTATTCGGTCAATGAAAAATCCCTTGAAATAAGAGATTACGAGATCAACAGGATTTGATATAGTGTCGATCGTTTGGTTGGTTGGTAATAGCCAACCATATTTCTCATGTTATGTCAACCTTTTTATCGTTTCCCGTCACAAGTCATATTCTATACTGTTTCCATTTTTCCCGCAATCGGTTGTTTATCAAAGACCCATTACCGATCCTCACGGGACAAGATTTTCTTCACGGTCTTAATATCATTTTCGACAGCGGCCTTAAGATCCTCAGTGCTGTCAAATCGTTTCTCTTTTCTGATAAACTTAAGGAGTCTTACAATGATTTCCTTACCGTAAAGAGAATCAATTTCCTCTTCATCAAATGAGATAAGGTGGGTCTCCGCACTCACCCTGTTGCCATCCTTAAAACTCGGACGGATCCCTATATTTGTAATGCCTGAATATTCGCGTATATCGGCAGTATCATCATACGGGTCAAATATTTTTACAAGAGTCTGATATACGCCGTTTTTCGGAAGCAGTTTATCGTGAGGCGGATAAATGTTTGCTGTCGGGAAATCCAGTTTTCTTCCCAGCTTCTTGCCCTCCGTAACTACGCCGCTTATATAATAAGGCTGCCCCAAAAGCTCCGTGGCATCTTCCATCCTGCTGTCCCTTATCATATCACGTACAAGTGTGGAACTTATCTCTTTGCCGTGCCATAAGACCTTATCGACTATCTCCATTTCATATCCGTATCTTAGGCTCTCTTTATGCAGAAGTTTAGCGTCGCCCTTACCGCCTTTGCCGAAAGAAACATCATTTCCCGCCACGATGTAACTTGCATTCATGCATCCCTTAAGTATCTTTTTGATAAAATCTTCCGGAGTGATCGCAGCTGTTTTCTGCGTAAAAGGAAACTCGATGAAATAATCGACGCCGGCCTCTTCCATAGCCGCCCGCTTTTCCTCACGTGTAAAAAGTGACGCCTCTTCTTTTCCGTTAAAGAGCATTGCCGGTGAAGGATAGAATGAGAACACCGCAGTTTTAAGGCCCTCTTTTTTCTTTTCATTAAGCTTATCAAAAAGCGCCTTATGCCCTAAATGTATCCCGTCGAACTTTCCTATCGCGACCGCTGTTCGCTCATCAATATGAAATTCCGTAGTCTCGCTTATAGTTATCATATTTACATCGGCATGAACATCTGAACAGGCTTAAATATACCGCTGTCATGTTCATATTCGTATATTCCGTAAAATACCTCTTCGCTGTCATAGACCCTTACTCTGGGCTTTGTTTCCCCGGGGAGAAGGTCATGGATGCAGAAATCTCTTTCGCCTGTATTGGGGTTAATGACTTCGTGCGGCTCTTTGTTTTCGTATATAGCCTCTTTAGCAAACTTATTGCCGTTTAAAAGAAGCTTCATCGAATCCTTTTTTACATGGACTGCGGGATGATCGAGAAAGAAGAAATCGGTCTTTAAAACGGCATGGGAAAGCCTTCCCTCTTCCTTTAATTCCTTTACCTCGGAAAGCTCATAAGCTTCGCTTAAATGAAATCTGCCTACTCTGGTGCGCTCAAGCGTTTCCATCACGGCGCCGCATTTAAGATATGTTCCTATGTCATGACATAAGGTCCTTATATATGTGCCTTTCGAACAATTTACGATAAGTCTTGCATAGGGCGGATTAAAGTTTTCTATCTTTATATCAAATATCTCTATCGGTCTTTCTTTTCTTTCTACGACCTTTCCTTCCCTGGCAAGTTCATAGAGTTTCTTTCCGTTTACCTTTTTTGCGGAATACATCGGCGGAGTCTGCATGATATTTCCGGTAAAATGAGATACCGCCTCTTCGAATTCGGGTAGTGTTATGTCAACTCCACTTCTCGAATACTTGCTCATATCATATAGGTCGCCAATTTCCGATCCTTCGTTTCTATTATTTATGTCAACCTCTCTCGAGGTGCTGTTATATAAGATCTTTCCGGTTATATCCTGAGTATCGCTTACAAGCCCCAGATGCATTAAGGTCTCGTATTCCTTACTTTCGTCGGTTAAAAAATCACACAGTTTCGTCGCATTCCCGAGACATACCGGCAATACCCCGGTAGCCATCGGATCCAACGTTCCCGTGTGACCTATCTTTTTCTGACCGATGATGCCGCGAAGGGATGCAACTACATCATGGGAAGTATAACCCTTTTCTTTTTTGATTATGATAACACCGTTAACCATACAAAGATCACTCCCGATCCTTTGCGTCATCTGCGGTCGTATACTGCTTTTTGATCTCTTCTATGACTTCATTAATGCCGGCAGTGATATCCCCTTTTAAGGTACATCCGGCCGCGCGCACATGACCGCCGCCGCCAAAGGCCGAAGCCACTTTTGAAACATCGGCATTTGAATTGCTCCTTAAGGAAAGCTTGTAATCCATATCCTTATTCTGATGGGCAAATATCGCAACATCACAACCTTTGGTATATCTGAGCTGATTGACTATGCCGTCAAAATCATGATCGCCGGCTCCTAATTTTTCCATCTCTTCCCTGCTTATGATGCCGCAGATGACCTTTCCATCAAGGGCTAAAACGCTGTTTAAGACAACATAACCCATGACCTTGTTCTGGATATAAGTCTTTTCATAAAAGGTCTCATCTATGAGAGTGGGAAAATCAAATCCGTATCCGATAAGATCCGCGCATATCCTCATGGTCTTTGGAGATGTATTTGAATATTTAAATACACCGCAGTCCTGGATGATGCCGAAATAAATGGCCTTAGCGATCTCAACATCCATATATTTAAGCTCCGGATCATCATGCTTTATAAGTTCATATATAAGCTCGGATGTCGAGCTTGCCTCAGGCACTACATAAACATGATCGCCCACACCTTTGTTCGTTATGTGGTGATCTATATTTACCTTTACCTTTGCTTTTTCAAAATAAGGAAAGGCATTGCCTATGCGTTCCCTTTCCGGAACTGTGTCCAGAACAAAAAAGACATCATAAACAGTGCCTGCATAATCCCTTATTATCTTGTCAGAGCCTTTTAAAAAGCCATGTGTATCGGGCAGATAATCAAGCCTCATCTCTGTCTTTTTTTCGGGATAGACCTTGCTTAAAAACTGCCATAAAGCGCAGACCGAACCGCTGCAATCGCCATCCGGTTTGATATGTCCGGTTATTCCTATGGACTGAGCATCCTTACAGATCTGAAGAACGCTTATCATCTCCATGCAACACCTCTTCTATCTTCTTAGACATGTTCACACCGTATTCTATGGACTGATCCATAACAAAATGAAGCTCGGGTGTGTTCCTTAAATTACATTTTGCGGCAAGTTCTCTTCTTATAAATCCCGTCGCGCTCTTAAGCCCTTTAAGCGTGTTTTCGACCGCATCCTCTCTTGCATCAAGTACGGAGATATACGCCTTGCACACCTTAAGGTCGGGAGTAACTTCAACGCTTACGACGCTGACTAAAGTACCTATCCTCGGGTCCTTTAAGTCGCTCCTTATTATATCCGCAAGCGCTCTTTGCACTTCGGAATTGACTCTTGCGTTTTTATTGCTGTTCTTTCTCATATTATGTAAACCAAACTGATATCTTATCCTTTGTTTCCGTCCGTAAAAGATTACCTGGGAACCTCGACCATGATATAAGCTTCTACCTGGTCTTCTTCCTTCATCTGGTCAAAGTCCTCAAATACAAGACCGCATTCGAAACCTTCCTTTACTTCCTTTACATCATCCTTAAATCTCTTTAAGGAAGCAAGCGCACCTTCATAGATCTGCTCGCCTTCACGCGTGATACGGATCTTGCAGTTACGCTCAAAGCGTCCGTCCGTAACATAAGCACCTGCGATATTTCCGATAGCGGATGCCTTGAATATCTGGCGTACCTCGGCATGACCTATTATCTGCTCCTCGAATACGGGATCTAACATACCCTTCATCGCAGCTTCCACATCTTCTATAGCCTGATAGATGACCTTGTAAAGCCTGATATCAACGCCTTCCTGCTCGCTTGCTGTCTTGGCCTGGGCATCGGGGCGAACGTTAAATCCGATGATGATCGCGTTGGATGCTGCCGCTAAAGTAACATCACTCTCATTTATCGCACCTACGCCGCCGTGGATGCACTTAACAACGACTTCTTCGTTGGAAAGCTTGGTAAGCGACTGCTTAACGGCTTCCACACTACCCTGAACGTCTGCTTTGATGATTAAGTTGAGTTCCTTAAGGTTACCCTCCTGGATCTTACTAAACAGATCGTCAAGGCTCATCTTGCTCTTTGTCTCTTCTATCTTCTTTTCCTTATTCTGGGCTACGAACGTATCGGCAAAGCTCTTGGCCGTCTTATCGTTTTCATGGGCGATAAAGATCTCGCCTGCATTGGGAACATCGGAAAGACCTAAGATCTCAACGGGAGTCGAAGGACCTGCTTCTTTTACTCTCTTGCCCTTATCATCCACCATGGCTCTTACTCTTCCGTGAGCGGCACCTGCGGAAACGAAATCTCCGACCTTTAAGGTACCCTTCTGGACTAAGATGGTGGCAACCGGACCACGTCCCTTATCAAGCTCTGCCTCTATTACAAGACCTCTCGCTCTTCTGTGAGCATTGGCCTTAAGCTCAAGTATTTCTGCGGTAAGAAGGATCGTCTCCAAAAGATCGCTTATACCCTGACCGCTCTTTGCGGATACATTTACAAACTCCGTGCTTCCGCCCCAGTCGGTGGGAATGAGTTCATATTCGGCAAGTTCCTGCTTAACTCTGTCAACATTTGCATTTGGCTTATCTATCTTATTTACCGCAACGATGATCTCGATGCCTGCCGCCTTGGCATGGTTTATAGCCTCAACAGTCTGGGGCATAACACCGTCATCGGCCGCAACAACAAGTACAGCGATATCGGTAGAGTTGGCACCTCTCATACGCATGGCCGTGAATGCCTCATGACCGGGCGTATCAAGGAAGGTGATCTTCTCACCGTTTATTGTAACTGTATAAGCACCGATGTGCTGCGTGATACCGCCCGCCTCGCGGTCGGTAACGTTTGTCTTTCTTATAGCATCAAGTAAGGATGTCTTACCATGGTCAACGTGACCCATTACGCAGATAACGGGAGGACGCTTAGACATCTTGCTCTCATCCTCTTCATCCTCTTTAAGGAGCTCTGCGATAACATCGACCTTCTCCTCTTTCTCGCAGAGGATATCATATTCAACCGCGATCTCCTCGGCTGTCTCATATGAGATCTCCTGGTTCACGGTCACTATCTGACCCTGCATAAAGAGTTTCTTTACGATAGCCGAAGGCTGGATCTTCATCTTATCGGCAAGATCCTTTATCGTAAGCTCTTCGGGAATACGGATGACTTTGATCTGTTCAACTTCCTCTTCGGGCTTCTTCTCGGGCTTTATGAAACGTCCTGCTTTATTTAAGTTCTTGCCGCCCTTCTTTACATTGTCATCTTCGTATATCTGATCCTTCTTGGATCTGGCATCTCTTTCCTTGCCTTTTCTCTTATCGTCCCTTCTGCCGCCCGCATTATTGGAAGGAGCATTATTCTCGGGAGCGGGAACATTATTATTTCTCTTAAAATCGTTGCCGCCTCTTCTGTCATTCCTTCCGGGAGCATTATCGGTACGTCTTATCTCGGTAGATCCTCTGGTGATCCTTGTCTCCGTCCTTCCGTCAGCATGCTGCTTTGTCTCGCTTACAGTCTTGACGGGCTCTTTTGCGGGAGCGTGATTCTCCTTTACGGGCTGCTCCTTCTTAACGGGGAACTCATCCTCGATCCTGGGCTTTGCCGCAGGCTTAACAACAGGCTTTGCTATGGGCCTGTATCCGCCCGCGCCGCTCCTTGTGGGAGTACCTCCCCTGTTCTGACGGAAATTGTTTCCGCGGTTATCGCTTCCTCCGTTTGAAGAATTCTGAGGATTATTGACAAATATTATCGTTCTTTTCTTTTTAGGCTGAGCATCGGCTTTGGGGCCTTCAGGCTTTGCAGCACTCTTTGCAGGCTGCTCTTTCTTAACCTCGGGGCGCTTCTCCGCAGCTTTCTCAGCAGGTTTTTCTGCTGCCTTTTCAGCGGGCTTTTCCGCAGGCTTTTCTGCGGGCTTTTCTGCTTTTTCTTCTGTATCTGCTTTCTTCGCGGACTTGGAAAAAGCATCACGAACAACCCCGATCAGATCATCATCGATCGAGCTTGCAGCTGTTTTGTTTTCTCCTTTTTCGGCTAAGAACGCCACTAATTCCTTGCTCTGGACACCTAATTCACTCGCCAGCTCACGCACTCTCATTTTCGCCATCTTCTACCTCCGCGTCTATAATCCATTAAACTGCTTTATAATACTTTTTGCGATACCCTCGTCTGTGAGGGCAAGGCAGGCGCGCATTTCCTTTCCTATCCTGTTCCCGAGCTTTTCCTTTTCGGAAAAACACATAAACGGAACATCTCTGTATGCGCACATATCCTTAAAATCTTTTTTGGTGTTATCGCCCGCATCATCTGCCACGATAACAAGGAAGGCCTTTCCTTCCTTAACGGCTTTTTCCGTGGCAAAGGCACCGCTTACCAGATTCCTGCCTTTAGCCGCTATGCTTATAAGCCCTAATAACTTATCTTCACCGCTCAAGATGTTATCCTCTTTAAAAGTTCCTCGTAAAGACGATCATCTTCACTTATCTTAAGGTTTCTTGATACAGCCTTTGTCTTTTTTGCTTTTAAGATGCATTCTTTGCTCCTGCAGATATAAGCACCTCTTCCGTTCATCCTTCCGGTATCATCGATAACAGCAGTCTTTTCCGGGGTCCTTACTATCTTAAAAAGCTCACTTTTCTGTCTTTGTATCCTGCAGGCTATGCACTCTCTTTCAGGCTCACTCTTAGGCATGCCTTAAGCCTCTTCACTCTCGCTGCTATCAGCTGCTTCATCCTCGGGAACTTCCTCATCTGCATATTCCGCATCTTCGGCAGTCTCGTCATATTCGCCTTCGAAACCTTCTTCATACTCCTCATCATATTCGCCTTCCTCGTCAAGGTAATCCTCGTAACGGAAGCCGGGAGCATCTTTTGCCTGGGTCTCTGATTTGATATCGATCTTATATCCGGTAAGCTTTGCGGCAAGACGGGCATTCTGTCCTTCCTTACCGATAGCAAGGGATAACTGATAATCGGGCACTACGACCTTTGCGGTCTTTTCATCGGGATCTGCAAATACAGCCACGATCTTTGCGGGCGATAATGCATTCTGGATGAACTGACCGGGGTTCTCGTCCCAGTTTACTATATCGATCTTCTCGTCTCTTAATTCATCGACGATGGAATTAACTCTTGTTCCGTTTGTACCTACGCAGGCGCCGATGGGATCCACGTTGGGATTGTGGGAATAAACGGCCATCTTTGTACGGCTTCCTGCTTCACGGGCGATGCTCATGATCTCAACTGTTCCGTCTGCGATCTCGGATACCTCTGCCTCAAAGAGCTTTCTTACAAGCTCGGGATGAGTACGGCTTACTAAGATCCTCGGTCCCTTTGTATTTGACTCTACCTTAAGGACATAAACCTTGATCCTCTCGTTGGGACGGATGTTCTCGCCCTTAACCTGCTCGCTCTCGTTAAGGATAGCATCGCACTTTCCTAAGTTGATGCTGATATTTCTTCCTATGAAACGCTGAACAACACCGGTAACGATCTGCTTTTCCTTATCATAGTACTGCTGATAGATAACGTTTCTTTCTTCTTCTCTTATCTTCTGAAGGATAACGTTCTTTGCATTCTGTGCAGCGATACGTGAAAACTCCTTGCTGTTGATATAGGTGCGGAGCATCTCGCCGACCTTTATCTCGGGCTCGGTCTTTACTGCTTCGTCAAGGCTTACCTGAAGAGCCTTATCTTCAACATCATCTTCGCTCTCAACGACCTCACGCTCGTTATAAACAAGGAAATCACCTGTCTCCCTGTCTATCTCAACCTTAGCGTTATCGGATTTTCCGAAATGGTTCTTGCATGCCTGCATGAGTGAATTCTCGATCGCCTCAAACAGTACTTCTTTGCTGATCTCTTTTTCCTTTTCAAGGGTATTAAGTGCCTCGATCAGTTCGTTGTTCATTTTGTTTTCCTCCGTTTTATAAATCCCCGAAATTGATATATGGTCTTAATGATGAAACTTCTTTTTTATTAAATGATACTTCGGTCCCGTCCTCGTCTATCACAAAGCCTTCGCTGTCATAGGATTTAAGGACTCCGATGAATTCCTTTTTCTTATCTCTGGCCTTATAGAGCTTTACTTCGACTTCCTTATCCAGGTTTCTCTCAAAATCCTTAGGCTTTTTAATAGGTCTGAGTAGTCCCGGGCTGGAAACTTCCATTATGTAATTATCCTCGATGTAATCTTCCTTATCAAGTATCGGTGAAAACGCACGGCTTACCGTTTCGCAGTCATCGATCGTTATGCCGCCCGGCTTATCGATGTACATCCTTAAATAATGATTCTCGCCTTCCTTGACATACTCGGTGTCGACAAGATCGAAACCGTTTTCATCAAGTATCGGCATGACCAGTTCTTCGGTCTTTTTTTCGATATCTTCTCTCTTACTCATATTATCACCGTATGGATCTTATAAATGAAACGAGCGGACCAAAGTCCACTCGTGCCAAAAACAACAGGTAACAGCTTGTAGGGGAATCGAACCCCTGTTTCCGCCGTGAGAGGGCGGCGTCTTAACCGCTTGACCAACAAGCCGCATAGGACGTTCAGAAAGCGTCCTTGCTTATATTACTAGATATCTGTATAAAATGCAAGCATTTTTTTAAAAAAAGTCACCTGAGATCGAAAAGTGATATCTGGTCGCTCTCGGGAATATCGCCCAAAAGCCCCATTTCATCCATATCATCGATGATGGTCTTTGATATCTTTCCTCTGTTCTTAAGATCGTCCTTTGATGTAAACGGAGCTGCTGATGCTGCCTTCATAAGAGATTCCGCAGCCTTATCGCCCATTCCCGATATCGAGTTAAAGGCCGGCATTATCTTTCCGTCCATGACCTTGAACTTCGTCGCATCTGCTCTGTATATATCGATGGGCTCAAATTCATATCCTCTTGCATACATTTCAAGGACAAGATAAAGATCGTCTAAGGTTTCCTCTTCTGCAGCTGAGATCTCCTTATTTGCTTTCTTTTCCTTAAGCTCGTTTAAGGAGCGCAGTATCTCGGCCTTACCCATGCACATGCGCTTATAATCAAAGCCCTTTGCTCTTATCGAAAAATATGCGGCATAATACTGAAGAGGGAAATTCACTTTATAATATGCGATCCTCCATGCCATCATGACATAAGCTGCGGCATGGGCCTTCGGGAACATGTACTTGATCTTTTCGGCGGACCATATATACCAGTCGGGAACGCCGTGCTGACGCATAAGATCCTTCCACTCTTCCCACTCGGGAACCTTTCCCTTTGCAACGGCACCTTTTCTGATCCTCTCCATTATCGTAAATGCAAGGCCCTCTTCTATGCCTTTGTTAATAAGATAGACCATGATATCGTCACGCGTACATATAGCCGTCGATATCGTAGCCTTTCCTTCGGCGATAACGGTCTGCGCGTTACCGAGCCATACGTCGGTACCGTGTGATAATCCCGATATCCTGACAAGGTCGGTAAAGCACTGGGGCTTTGTATCTACGAGCATCTGGATAACGAACTTGGTACCAAACTCGGGAATACCGAGACTCCCCGTGGGTATCCCGTCGATATCCTCGGGTTTGATCTTAAGCGCATCCGTTCCCTGGAATAAGGACATTACCTCCTTATCATCAAGGGGGATCGTAACGGGATCGAGTCCTGTCGTATCCTGGAGCATTCTTATCATGGTAGGATCATCGTGTCCTAATATATCAAGCTTAAGTAAGTTATGATCTATCTTATGATAATCAAAATGCGTGGTTATTATATCGGATGTCATATCGTTTGCCGGATGCTGGA
>DMCJ01000158.1 GCA_003446735.1 Lachnospiraceae bacterium
ACTGTCCTCCGGCCGCCATTCTCGGTGTTAAAAGGAGGTTATCCTTTTGAGCAAATACCGAATAAGCCCTTACTGTCATTTTGTCATCAAATATTGGAATCAGTGTAGCCAGCATAGGCAAACTCCTTTCAACGCTATATCATCATTTTACTATGACTGGACAATAATCGCAAGCACATTTTAGCCCTTTAAAAAGTCCGGAATGGCCCTTGCATCCCTGCGTCCTCTGGCATGCATCCTTATCATTGCCTCCCTGTCTTTGGTGAGTGTGTTCATGCCGTTTATGCTGCTCGGAGAAAGGATGAGGAGCCTTCCTTCTTTTTCGTATTTCTTTGCTCTTTCGACCTGTCTGTTGTATGTCTCGGCCCTGTTGGAAAGCGCCATTGCGATATTGGGGTATTTCTTTTCGATAAGCCTGGCCATACGTCTGTCTTTCCCGCTGCTTCTCTTAACATTTACCGGCCTTGTGAGTATCACTACCACCTTATCGCACCCGGCTTCAAAAGCACGTTCAAACGGGATGGGATCGGAGAGTCCTCCGTCAAAATACTGGCCTCCCCTCCATTCATACGGCTTATCGAATATTGGCAGATTGGAACTTGCCTTTATGGCTCCCCAGTCATCCTGAGCCATATCGGCATATTTAAAGTAAACGGGAAGGCCGCTCTTAACCTCGGTCGCGACTATCTCGGCATCATCTCCCATAGCTCTCATCGCATCGATGCTCAGCGGGCTTTTACCGTCCTCACCGCAAAGCTCGGGCCCGTAGATGTAATCAAGGTCAAGATAGTTTCCGGTCTTTAAAAAATTCCTGAAACTCATATATTCTTTCTTAAAACTGTATTTTGTGTAGAATTCGTAGTTCCCGCTCTTGACTCCGGCCATATAATAGGACAGGTTCCCGCTTCCGGCCGAAACCCCTATCATATAATCGAAACGTATCTTATAATCGATACATTTATCAAGCACTCCCACACTGTATATCGCCCGGAGTCCTCCTCCGACATCTACCACTCCTGTTTTCATTTTTCTGCTCCGTATAAGTAAATAGTTTTATCTTAAAATTATACCATAATCCCGGTCCCGTTTCCAACAACAGATTTATCCGTCCATTTTTTTGCAGGCCTGAATATCGCAAGCGCGATCAGCATCAAAAAGGCGGTAGTGGCCAGACTTAACGGGTAGACTATCATTATGTTTTCAAACGTCCTGTATCTTGGAAATACCGTATAGATCCAGGTTATCCTGACGCCGCAGACTCCCACGACCGTAAAAAGGGCCGGGATAAATGAGATCCCGTATCCTCTTAAATATCCGGAGACCACTTCATATGTAAGCGTAAACGTATATGCCGCAAAGATATAGATAAGTCTCGTATATCCCACCTTTATGACAGCGGGATCGGGATTGAATATCGAAAGCAGTTCATGTCCGAAAGTAAGGACCACAGCTATGGATATTCCCATGAACAATATACCTTCAAAAAGACAAAGTCCGATGACCTTTTTGCAGCGGTCTATCTTATTACCTCCGAAATTCTGCCCGGTAAAGGTGGTGCAGGCCTGGGAGAAGCTGTTTACGACATGATACACAAAGACCTCAATATTAAATGCCGCGCTGGAGGCTGCTATGACTATCGTGCCAAGACTGTTTATCGCGCTCTGGATTATGACATTTGCCAGATTAAACACAAGTGACTGAAGTCCTGCCGGTATCCCTATCCGCAGTATCTTTAAAAGAACATGTCTGTCCATCTTTAAGCAGCGCAGTTCTATCCTTGCCGGAGAATCGGTCTTTACAAGAAGGAAAAGCAGTATCACCGCACTTATAAGGTTTGATATCAGCGTCGATATCGCAACACCTTCCACGTTCATTTTGATAACGATCACAAAGAAAAGATTCAGGATAACATTTAAAGTTCCCGAGAAGAAGAGCACGATCAGAGGTGTTTTGGTATCACCCATGGCTCTGAACACGGAGGCCTCAAAATTATATAAGAGTATGACCGCGGTTCCGGCCATATAGATCCTGAAATACGTTAATGCATAAGGATAAACTTCATCGGGAAGTTTCTGGCCGGAAATGATAAAAGAGGACAGGATCTCCGCAAAGACAGTTATCACTATCCCCGCGAGAACGGCAAATAATACCGAGGTATGAACTGCTTTCTTTACGGTTTTATCATCGCCGCTTCCGACTGAATTGGCGATAACGACATTACTTCCAAGCGATATGCCCATGAACGTATTGAGCGCCAGGCCCACTACCGGTGCGTTCGACCCGACCGCCGCCATGGCCGTCGGCCCGAGATCTCCCGTAAACCGTCCCACTACCGCCATATCCGCAGCATTAAAAAGCTGCTGCAGGATTCCCGTTGCAGCAAGCGGAAGGGTATATAACAATATCTTATTCCAAAGCGGGCCGGTAAGCATCCTGCTCGAAGATGATGTTTTATCCATATAAGATCAGCCTTTATCCTTCACTTAAAACTATCGGGATACAGATTAAATATAGCACAACGAAAAAGGAAATAAAAGCAAAATAAACACTTGTCAGATCCAAACTTATCTTGTAATAAGAGCGATCCTTAAGTATAATGTTTTTATAATTACAGCAATCACATTATCAGATCACGAGGAGACCTAAAATGAAAAAAAGAATATTATCAATCTTGATCCCGGCGGTTCTTTCCTTATCGCTTTTTGCCTGTGCGGGCAAAAACGAACCCCGGGAGGAGCCCCCTTTTGTCGATCCTTCTTATGAAGAACCTGCCGAACAAAATGAGTCCGAAGAGCCTATGGTCGGCATGGCAAATCCCTGGGTGGATATCACCGAGGCAGAAGCCGACGAAAAGATACCTAACGGTTTTTCCGCTCCCAAAGGTGCGACCGACATACACTGGAGCATGATGACAAATGACGAAAATCCTTTGATCCAGCTGATATTTACTCTTGACGGAAAGGACTTCTGTGCAAGAGAGCAGATTAACGGAGACGGTCAGATCGTCGACATTTCCGGAGTATACGCCGAATGGGACGATACGGATGATATAACGCTTGCCAACTGGGGCGGCGGAAATATGGCCGGAAAAGTAATGGTCTCAAAGACCGAAGAAGAAACATATCAGGTCTGCCTCTGGTATGATATCGAAGTCGGCATTGCCTACTCCTTAAGCGTTGGTGCTCCCGATCTTGACGGCTTTGATATCCAGGCAATAGCGGAGGCTCTTTACGATCCCAACAAGCAGGCAAGCGCCTCCATCCCCGACGATGACGATGTATCGGGATTTGATGAGAGCTCGCTTCCCGCTTATGAATATCCCGGTCCCGAAGAATTTTATTATATGCTCTATAAATATATCATAGACGAATATGCGGATGATTATCCCAAAGCACAGGTCGGCATTCCCAATGTGATCATCGCGGCAATGGATGAATCCGACCCTGAAGATATCCGTGTATACGGCGATTTCTGGTATTTAAACTATGACTTAAACGGCGATGTCTTAGAGAATGTCGCAGGCGGTTCCTATCCCGGATGCATTCACTTAAAGATGACCGAGAACGGCTACGAAGTAACTGGCATGGATGTTACCGAGGACGGAAGCGGATTTGACGAAAGTGCCAAAAAGATATTCGGCGATCATTATGATGATTTTATGAAGATCCAGTCCGATCAGGACGAAAGAGAAAAGGTAAGGGCACAGATCATAGCAAACTACGTTGCGGCCAACAACCTGAACATTACCGCATATAAGGACTATGGTCATGATGCGGTTTTACTGCCGGATGAGAATATCGATTCCTTCTACAGCACACTTGATTAAAACTGTTACGCCTTCTCATAAATGAAATACAAAAAAGCTGCATTTACATCTCTATAGATTATTAAGAAGCCGGATTTTTCTGTTTCGACGCGATTTTCCTTTCACACGGAAGCAATAACTCTGAACAAGAGATATATCGCCGTTCCTATCGGCCATCCCGCCATCGTGATCCAAAACAGAACGTCCGGCCCTATATTATTCGTGAAACCAAATATACAAAGCACTTCAATGATCATCGCCGCAAACATGAGTATGCATCCTATTATGATCACGATGCATGTAAATATATTCTCACCGAAGTACTTCACCTTTATATCATAACGAGCCTTTAATAGTCTTTCATACAATACATGCATTATCCCGAAGAAAAAGACCATTCCTATAATATACATGGCATAATTGTATCTAAAGTCAGATCCGCTCGATATAAATGAGCTCCACTCTCCCACATATATCTTTCCGATCATCTGAACAGACTCCCCCAGGCAGGCAGCCGCTATCAATATGATCATATACAGACAGATCATTTTTATCCTCCGCATCCGCAAACTGCGTTTAGTATTGTCAACGTATTGTACATTTCATTATACAGGATATTTACCGGCGATATATCTGAAAAAATACAAGATTATACCTGATATATATGTGATATCAATGAAGTTTCTATCCGGGGTTTCTATCTGAGGTTTCTATCCGGGGTTTCTATCTGAAACAACTATCTTAAATAGCTATCTTAGATATCTTTCTGTATTGCTTTATTACTTTACACATATTTTATCTACAGAAATATTCGTTTCTTCGATCCACACCGCCACTTCGTCCCCATTCAAAGGTTCCTGAGCCAAAGCATTATAGTTAATCTTACTGTTTATAGTAAGCGGCAAGCTTTCTCTAAAGCGAAACCACACAGGAATCTGACGGGCGGATACATCAGCATTATTAATAAACTGAGTTTGTATCAGTTTTTTAACTATCTTAACCTGCTCATCTCTATCGGGAATTGTATTGTCCTGTAAGACTACATCAGCAATTGCCACATTTCCAAATTTTGTTTTATCGTACACCGGAGAGATAACACAGTATTGGATATCGGGATAGCCTTTAATAATGTTCTCTACCTCATGCGGTTTGATCTTATATCCATCAAACCGAGTAATAGACCGGTCGCCTCTGGACAGGAATGTTATCACACCGTTTTTGTCCATACGGGCAATGTCACGAGTGAAAATATAACTTTTGCCGTTATATTCCTTGTGCGGAACGATTTCTTTTCCGTCAAGAACTCCTATGGTAACAGCACCAGAAGAGATAATCAATTCACCTTCAAGGTAGTCCTGAAAAGAATCAAATTTTAGTAGTTCTTTAGTTTCCGGATTAACTACAGCATATGATGTAAGCGGCATTGGAACACCAACACTTCCGGGAATATTATAGTTTTCCGTAGCATACGAGGCACATCCACAAGTTTCAGACATTCCATGCCCTTTGGTCAATACACATCTCGAATTTCTAGCTTTGAGAAACTCATTAATTCTTTTTTCGTCCTCAATATCCATTGAATCGCCACCATAGGTTGCCATTGTTAGAAATGAAAGATCTAACTTTTTTAAAGCAGAATCCTTAGACAATGCTAAAAACCACGAAGGAGCTCCAATGATTGTTTGAGGCTTGTATTTTCTAATTAATTTTCCAAGATTGTTCGGTGCAAACTCCGGTATTTGAATCAGATTATTTCCATGACACAAGCCGGCATGCGTTACATCAACAACCCCAAATGCTGCAAAGTACGGAAGCACATGTAGAGCACGATCTCTCACAGACATAGGCATATTGGCACCGATTGTTTGATGTACGTAAAAATTCAAATTATCATGTGTCAACGGAATTGGCTTAGGCTTAGCACTACTTGTTCCAGAAGTATGAACAATCACCGCCAACTGATCCTTTTCATATGTAACGGTTGGCAAAACTATATTTTTTGCCATTTCAACCAGTTCGATATAACTCGGTAACCGAAGCACTGAGTTGTTACGTGCTTCACATACCGATTTGGTAATGCTTTTTGATTTCGATAAAGATTTAATCAATGAGAAAATTCCGTCAAAATTAAGCTTTTCGCGAAGATAGTTAAGTTTAGTTTTTCTATCCATTGAATCACTTGCGCTGACGAGGATGATCTGATCAACACCCAGCTCTTTCAATTCATGTTCAATAGGTTTCAGCATTGCGAGATAGCACAGATCCAGCGAAACAAGATATTTAGCCCTTTCTTCCTTGAACATATCAAGAACCTTCTTTGAGCTGACTGTAAAGTCTACGCTGTCAGGGCGTGGATCAATATAATCTGCAACAGCGCCGATTTTAGCACCGCCATAGAAAAAATAAGCCGTTTCCGGGATGTTTGGCATTAAGTACATCACACGGTCACCAGATTTAACACCGATATTAGTTAACACTTTAGCTGCTTCGTCAATATGTTGGAAAAGTTCATAGTAGGATATTTCTTTTCCAAAGTAGCTTAGCGCCGTTAACGATTCATAACCCTTTGTCATGTTTTTTAGATAAGCATAGATATTTAAAGCAGGAATTGGTTGTGCCAGAAACTCAGAATCATAATATTTCAGCCAAGGTTTATCAATCGACGGATACCCTGTCTGTCTGTCTGTCT
>DMCJ01000114.1 GCA_003446735.1 Lachnospiraceae bacterium
TCATGGTCATGATGATGCTCATGTTCGTGGTCGTGGTCATGCTCGTCATGATCGTGATCGTGATGGTGATGATGGTGCTCGTGCTCATCTTCACCGGCATATTTTTCAAGCACTTCCTTCATGAGCTCTTTCTCAAGATCCTTGGCATTTTCTATGGTCTCAAGTATCTTCTTTCCGTCCACGTTCTCCCAGGGGGTCGTAACGATGACCGCTCTGTCGTTATGCTGCCTTATAAGCTCGATCACTGCTTTTACCTTTTCATCATCCATCTCGCCGGTACGGCTTAAGATGATGGTCCCGGCATGCTCGATCTGGTTTTCAAAGAATTCTCCGAAATTCTTAAGATAGGACTTGCATTTCTTGGCATCTACTACCGCAACGGCGCTGTTTAAATGTATGCCTTCATCGGCAGTGGCACCTTCAACGGCTCTCATGACATCGGAGAGCTTTCCGACTCCCGAAGGCTCGATAAGAATGCGGTCCGGTTTGTATTTTAAAAGCACTTCCTTCAATGCAGTGGCAAAGTCACCTACGAGTGAACAGCAGATGCAGCCCGAGTTCATCTCGGTGATCTCTATTCCGGCCTCCTTTAAGAAGCCTCCGTCTATACCGATCTCGCCGAACTCATTCTCAATGAGCACGACCTGCTCGCCGGCAAGTGCTTCCTTTAAAAGCTTTTTGATAAGTGTTGTTTTTCCTGCTCCTAAAAATCCTGAGACGATATCTATTTTGGTCATTTTCATCTTCCTTTCCAATGGTCAGAAAAACCATCACCTTTCATTTTGCCACTTTATTGTTTTTTTTGCAAGCCGTGATATACCCCGTATCGTCAAAAAAACAAAAAATCTGTTTGTGTCTTTCCTGCTATATGATATAATACAAGCAGTGTAATATTACCATATACGGGGAAGATATGAAGATATACGAGATCAAAAGCGGCACTAAGTGCTTCATACAGGTCACTCACAAGGATAAATCCGGTAAATTCCGCGCTTCCGCGGTAAAAGCCGAAGGGGACGGCATCATGGTCGTTGTTCCGGATTTCCCGAGGGATAAAAAGATAACCTTTGATAAACAGGACGTATCCGTCTTTTGTTTCTTTACCACAAGGCCTCCGATGATCTGGCATGATGTGACCGTATCCTATAAAAAAGGATTTTATATCCTCTCAACAAGAAATGACGGTGAGATCTTTAACAGAAGGACCGCTCCGAGGATAAGGGTCAATGCCTACGGAGAGCTTACGGCAAAAGAAGAAAAATTAAGCGTCCTCGTAAAGGATATGTCAGAGACCGGATTTGCCGTCATAGATCCGAAGAATAAACTTACTCTCGAAAAGACCGACAAGGTCGCGCTCGAATTTGCCGACCTGGATTATACCTTCTCCGTAAAAGGCAAGGTAAAGCGTATAAAAGAAGGCGATGCCACCTTATACGGGTGCCTTATCACAGCCATCGAAGGCGGCCGCATTACCGATTATCTTAAAAAAAGAGAACGCGCAAACAAGTCATAAAAAGATCCGGACATCTGCCCGGATCTTTGTCATTTCTTAATTTTTCAAGATCATCCCTTATCTTAAACCGTATACTGAGAAAGATCGGAATTGATCTCATCCGAGTAGTGATTTAAGTTCTCTGAGATACTCGTTATGTTCTCGGTCTCGCTCTTAAGCTTATTGCTCTCGGCAACGATCTGATCGCTTAAGTTTATGATCTCATTTATGCTCGATGCCTGTTCCTGAGTTGTTGCGGCATTTGTGGATGCGACATCATTGATCTTCTCCATGCCGTTTGCGATCTGATTGATACCCTCGGCAGCCTTTTCAACATCTCCGTAGATCTGATCGAAGGACGCATTGGCACCTTCAACACCCTTTAAGCAGGCCTCCATATCCTTAACGCAGATATCGGCTTTGACGTTGATACTGTCGATGTTCTTTGTGATGTCATCGATAAGTCTTCTTATAGTCTCGGTAGCACTCGTGGACTGATTTGCAAGTACGCCTACTTCGGAAGCAACGACTGCAAAGCCCTTGCCCATCTCTCCTGCTCTTGCAGCCTCTATGGAAGCATTTAAGGAAAGAAGGTTGGTCTGCTCGGATATAGCATTTATCGTATCGGTGATACCTGTTATCTCCTCTACGGACTTTGCCGTAGCACGGATAAGAGCGGTAAGCTCGTTTATCGTATCGTTTAATGTATTTACATTATTTGTCATGCTTACCATTTCTTCTTTACCCTTAGCGGAATTATTAAGGGTATCGTTACATAAGTTCCTGACTTCTTCCGCATTCCTGGTAAGCGCTCCGGATGTGGATGCAAGCTCGGTAGCCGCATATGCAACATCCTCTATCGAAGCATTCATATCGTTTAATGTCATATTCAGTCTGTCGATGGAATCACCCTGGTTGTTGTTCGCATCGGATAAGGTATGAGAGATATCAAAGCATTCGCCGGCTCTTACGTTCATCTCACCGGATATCGTAGAGAGACTGTTTAATGTGCTTCTCATCTTCTCTATATATTCATTTAAGCTTTCGGCTAAGGTGGTTATCTCGTTATTACCCTCGGGAACTATATTTACCGTAAAGTCTCCCTTGCTTATATCGGTGATCCTCTCGGTGATCTTTGTAACGGGATTTATCGCCTTGCTGATGATAAGGTAGATAAGTATCGAAAGTATTATAAGAAGCACTGCTGCGGTAGCAAATGTAACACCCATTACCTTCCACATGCTGTCACTGATTATCGTTGCGGGAACAGCACTTACAACCGTCCATGATGTTCCTTCGATGTCGGAAGCGGTATAAAGCATTCCGCCTGCCGCAGTATCAACCGTTACCACTTTCTCCCACGATTCGGAAGCTGACTTGTCAAGTGAATCAAACACACCTGCAAGTCCCGCAAGAACGGGATCCTCCGCGGTATCAAGAGTTTCTCCGACTACGCTCTCATCATTGCTTACCATTACATCTTTAGAATCTTTATTAATGATATAGATCTTTGCCTCGGGTGAAAGCGAAGTAAATCCGGCAACCCTTTCGGAAACCTTTGCAAAGTTCACATCCGAGCTTAATACCACATTGTCCCTTATCATGATGGAACAAGCAAGACAGGTATTGCCCGTAGATGCATCAAGATAAGGATCTGATGTGAATATATCGCCGTTCTTATCCAAAGCACCGGTATACCAGCCTCTGTCCCTGAATTCAAAAGTATCGTCGGGAACCCATCCCGAACCGTCAAGGAATACATTGTCATCTCCGTATGCTATGTAGATATCCTGTGAATCGGGATCGAGCTCCGTTAATTTAAGGAGCATCTTAAGAACATCATCTTTTTCGGGCTCAGGTATGTTCCTTAAGATATCGGCAGTCCGGGAGACTCTCTGCTCTACTCCGTTCCACCAGTTCCGCACCTCGGACGCATATGCATTACATTCCCTTACAAGAATACCGTCCGTAAGCGGCTCGACATTATCAGCCTGAAGCTTAACTCCGATCTGAGTGATTATCACGATTATGACAGCCACAAATAAGATAATATTAAGAAGCAGGGATTTCTTTAAAGATTTTCTCTTTTTTTTCTTTTCCAACGTGATGTCCTCCTGTTCTTTCAAAAATACAAGCACGAATGTATTATATCATATTTTGTTATTTTCAAAAATATAAATTTATTATTTTTTGTAAATAAATTAACGGCTTTCCCTATACCGGAACCGTATTAAACCTTCACTCTTCATCTATATGCCAGAGTTTATCCCTGTCATAATATGCGGGAAGCTCGATCCAGTGTCCTTCGCTCTCCTCTATGAACCAGCTGCCGTCCTCATATTCCATCCATCCGTAATCACCGTAATCGGAGGATATCCCTTCATACCAGTATTGCCACAGGTTCGGAGATACGTCGGTATTAAACCAGATATAACAGTCGGACTCCTTATCGTAATAACTCTCTGCGCCATAGTCCCATTTTATGACCTTTGCCGCGCCGTCTTTTGAACCTGTTCTTTCATAGGCGCTATCTCCCAGGTCATTTAAATATATCTCTTTCCCGAAGATATCGACATTTGACACAGCATTATTTTCGTATCCGTCATCATATTCATCCGCATCATCTTTTTCATATCTGTCAAAATCATAGTCATGAAGATAGGAGTAGCTGTTCCTGTGCGCCAAATCCGTTCCTCGGTCTGAAGAAGAATATGTTTCATAGTATCCCGCTTTCAGCCTTCTTTGCGTAATCACGAACGCTGCAAGCACTACCGAAAATGACACGGCGGCAACCGTAATTCCCGCAATAATTGCGGCCGGAACGATCTTTTTTCCACGGCCATTCCCCGTTTTCCCCCTCTTACTCATTTCGGTATACTCGGGATCCTGGGTATAAGTATCCAGAAACGAGATCACATTCATATTACCGCCGCAGGATGAGCACTTTACGACCTCCCCGTCTTTCCAGTTCTGATGGATCTTTGCTCCGCAGTAGGGGCAGGCAAAAAGTACATCTTCATACCTGTCGCCTTTTTTAAACGCGACATCCTCGTAGTACTGACCGTTCTCATCGTAGAATCCGCCCTTATATGAAAGACCGGTCGCACTGTCTGTCCAGGGTTCCGGAAAGAAAGAATAATTATGCTTTTCGCAGTAATGCCTTCTTATGCTCTTTGAATACTTATATCCCGAAGGCTGATTGACCATCGGTCTGTTTATGACTCTTCCGCTTCCGCCGGAAACATAGGTATAAACCTTTGCAGGTCTTGTACTTGATGAGAAAGACCTGTAACTGCTGCTTCGTGCATAGCTCGAATGAGACGAGCTTGAGTGATGCGAACTTGAATGTGACCTGCTCGAATGGCTCGAGGAGGAATGATGCGAGCTCGAATGCGAATGGCTCGAATGTGAACTTGAACTGTGATGAGAAGGTGGCATATTAATTCTCCTGTCTTCTATTTATCAGTCTGTTTTGTCTGCGCTGATCCTATCATCCGG
The DNA here is from genome assembly GCA_003446735.1 of Lachnospiraceae bacterium. Lineage (GTDB taxonomy): Bacteria > Bacillota > Clostridia > Lachnospirales > Lachnospiraceae > UBA2882. Next base: position 4,991 of record DMCJ01000114.1, read on the forward strand.
ATTTTCTTTGTAACAAAGCCCAAAAGGACCGAAAATCCCGTTCCGAAAAGCACATATAAAAACTTATATTCTTCTATCCCCTTCGGGATATACATATACCAGATATCCGTCTTAAAGGCCGAGACATCAAAGTCGGAAAAAGCATTAAACATCCTGCTGATTATAAGATAAAAAACATTTAAGATAAAAAAACCCGCAAACTGATGCATCATTATATAAAAACCGTTGTCCGCAAGGAAAGTTATTGGTTTACATAACGCCGTGGTCTTCTTCCCGTTTTCCGTCATCATATATGAGATCGAAAGCCAGAGCATTATCCCGCAAAAAGCCGACAGATAAGTTGCCAAAAGGCCGAATGGATAATCGCAGGAAGAAGGGATCGCATAGACGCTCCTTCCGAAATACGAATTAAGTAAGAGCGAAATGATAAGAGCCGGAATGCAAAGGTAAGGGATCACTCTCTCTTTCTTTGTTATGTCAACCACTGACAGCAGATATCCTGCCGCGTAAAACGGGCAGAAATAAAGTATCCTGAAAACCGGCAGGAGAATATCAGATCTGTATCCCGCATTACATATAAGTATCCCGGCACATCCTGAAGCGATAAAAAGCAATGCTTCTGCGATCATCATCTTTTTATATCCGTCTTTAAATACTGCTTTGATCAAAAGAAGGAGCAAAAACCATATGACCTGGACCATAAAGAACGGAAATACGAACCATGCGGCAAGATCGAACAAAAAGAGACTGTCGGATGATACAGGTGATATTAGAAAATAAAAAGCATCAGTCCTTACATCAGCAAAAAAGCCGAAATGTTTTAATATGACAATTATTATCCCGTAAAATACGTTCCATAAAAACAGCGGAAGGATCAGTTTCTTTAACTTTTTTGCAAACCATTTCCCGGGACTTAACAGATCTTCATCCGAAAAAAAATAACCCGATCCGAATAAAAACACCGCAACATGAAAAGCGCCGAAGTTGACCCAGTTATTTAAGAACGAAACTCCTCCGCCGCCACAGTGGCTGAGCAATATAAAAAGCACTCCGAAACCGTAAAGGCATCGGAATGCTTCGTTTTTTTCACGCCTCTTTGAATTCGGCATATTTTTCCTCAAGCTCTGCATCGCTTATGACTGTGATGCGACCTTCATCATACTGATCCATGACCCACTTACCCATTGCCTTAACAAGCGGATCATCCTTCGTAAGCTCACTTAAGCCTTCCGACTTTCTTTTATTGTTTACCCAGTAAGCCACACCCGCGATACCCGACGTATTGTTAACGGATACCTTCGGAGGACGGTTTAAGATGGACTCGGTATCGAAGATATTATAGATCTCGGGATTTTTCATCATTCCGTCAGCATGTATGCCTGCGCGGGTAAGGTTGAAATTCGCGCCCACGAAAGGTGTCATCGGAGGGATGTCATATCCCGTTTCATTCTGGATATATTCGGCGATCTCGGTGATGACCTGAGTCTGCATACCGTTTAAATGACCGCGCAGCGATGCATATTCAAATACCATGGCCTCAACAGGGACATTACCCGTCCTTTCGCCGATACCAAGGAGCGTACAGTTAACCGCGCTCGCACCGTACATCCAGGCAGTCGTCGCATTTACGACGCCTTTGTAGAAATCATTATGACCGTGCCACTCTATCATCTCGGAAGGCACATCGGCATAATGCTGAAGTCCGTATATGATACCAGATACGCTCCTCGGAAGAGCCGCACCGGGATAGGGAACTCCGTATCCCATCGTATCGCATGCCCTTATCTTAATAGGAACGCCGCTCTCTTTGGAAAGATCCATGAGGGCATTTGCAAAAGGTACGACAAAACCGTAAAAATCAGCTCTTGTTATATCCTCAAAATGGCATCTCGGACGAAGTCCCGCTTCGATGACATCGGATACTATGCCTAAATATTTATCAAGGGCCTGCTTCCTTGTAAGTCCCATTTTGTGGAAGATGTGATAATCCGAGCAGGATACGAGGACGCCCGTCTCCTTTACTCCTATGGATCTTACGAGCTCAAAATCCTTTTTATTTGCTCTTATCCATGTCGTTATCTCGGGGAAATCATAATCCAGCTCCATGCACTTCTCGATCGCTTTTCTGTCCTTTTCGGAATATGCAAAGAACTCGGTCTGACGGATCATGCCTTTCTTTCCGCCGAGCCTATGCAAAAGCTTGTAGATATGCACCATCTGCTCCGTCGTATAAGGAGCGCGGGACTGCTGTCCGTCCCGAAACGACGTGTCGGTGATAAATATATCCTCCGGCA
>DMCJ01000159.1 GCA_003446735.1 Lachnospiraceae bacterium
GCATCGATACCTATCGTATCATGCTTATCAAGTAAGAACGCGAGCTTTATCTTAGTCCCGACTCCGTCCGTTCCGGATATAAGGACGGGCTCTTCCATTTCCTTATATGCGCTTAAGTTAAAGGCTCCGGCAAAGCCGCCGAGTCCCCCGATGACCTCGGGACGGACAGTCTTTTTAACATGGCTCTTTATAAGCTCAACCGACCTGTATCCTGCTTCTATATCAACTCCAGCTTTTTTGTAATCCATCTTTTCCTCCCCGGATCAGTAATTTTCGTATCCGACTTCCTTAAGATGCCCGTCCTTTTTAATGACCTTGTCTTTCATCTTTGCGGAATAATCCTTTAATCTTTCAAGTATCTTTTCATCAGATACGGAAAGGATCTTTGCGGCAAGCAGGCCTGCATTAAGTCCGCCGTTTATGGCTACAGTCGCAACCGGTATCCCCGGAGGCATCTGAACTATCGAATAAAGCGAATCCCTTCCTCCGAGGGAATCCGTATGCATCGGGATGCCTATTACCGGCATAGGGAATATCGCCGCGCACATGCCCGGAAGATGTGCCGCCATCCCCGCGCCCGCGATTATGACCTTAAAGCCCTTTTCCTCAGCGCCCTTAGCGTATTCAAAGAATTCATCCGGCTCTCTGTGAGCGGATATGATGTTCATTTCAAAACTGATACCAAGCTCTTTTAAGACATCCGCGGCCTTCTTCATGACCGGCATGTCCGAATCGCTTCCCATTACGATGCCTACCTGTGCCATTTTCTCCTCCTTAGCTTATGTCCGATATGAGCATGGACATACAAATTAAGTATATAAAATATTTTCTAAATCTACAACCTTTTTATATCATAACGGGCGGTTTAAATCTTCGGTGCCCTGTAAGATGAATCTGCCTTCTTTTATTATGTCAACCTCCGTTCCGTCCTTCTTAACTCCGTATAGTCTCCCAAGCTCATCATAGGGCAGGGTTATATCGGTATGACAGTTAAGATAAGCCTCTCCTGCTCTCTCCGGATCGAGCCTTAATATCGATATCTCATTATCCTTTGCGACTATCTCTTTTCCGTCCGAATTATAAACCGTTATGTCCTCGGATCTGCTGTAGCAGGTATCTCCTACGGCAAAATGAGGTCCGGTCTTTTCGGCTATTAAGATAGGGAGCTTATCTTCTATCTCATATCTTCTTCCCATCGCATAGGCTAAGGTATTCGTACCTATTGCAAATTCGCCTATGGGAAGGCTTTCGTGGCGTTTTAAGATGTTTTCTTTTATATAGGCCTTATTCTCGGACCGGTTAACATAATTACTGCAATCATATTCTGTTGTCATCCCGTCCTTAAATTCTATCTTAAGATCCTTAAACAAAAGCCCGTTTAAAAATACCTTTTTAACATTGAGGATCCCCGTTGTACCCTTTAATACGGGAGATGTAAATACCTCTCCTACGGGGATATTGACATCGGCGGTGCAGTTCTCGAACTTGGTCTCTTTTCCGGGGGATTTAAGTTTACATAAATTAACCCTTATATCCGTCTCATTCCCGTTCATCCCGAGGACTTTAACATATTCGCATTCATCAAGAGCATCCGTTATGCACTTTTGTATCTTATCGTAAGTAACGCTCGAAAGAGAATTTAATGCAATTGTCTCTTTCATTATATCCTCATAATCTTCTCCGATATCGGGTATGGGATAGGCGATGATCGTAAAGCTCCTCTCATCACCGGGGATATAATGATTAATTATCTTGGAAGCCCCGTAGGTATATTCCATGACAAGTGCTTCCTGCCTTTTTGTATAGGCGCTCGCACTCTTTTTCTTAACAGGCAGGAAATCCCTCCTTCCGAATATCTCTATCCAGGCGGGTCCTCCGTGCACCTTCGAAAGCTCCCCATATTTTCCGTATGCCTTTTCTAAGGCGGAGAGCTTTCTCTTTACATAGCGCTTATCTAAAAAAAGCGCCTCGTCCTCTCTGTGATCAAAGAGGAACTGTCTGTTAACGGGTGTTGAATAATAGCCGTTTGGCTCTATGCCTCTTTTATGAAAGACCGATGTCGAATTCTTTGTAAGAGTGCATTTAAGCCCGATCTTTTCAAAGTTTTCTACGGCTTTTCTTACCACCCTTTCAAATCCGATGGGATAAACGATGTTTACGACTTTCTTTTTGCTTATGTCCTTGCCCGTCTTGTAAAAGCCGACTCTGTAACCCTCGGTATAGGTATCGGCCATACTGTCTATCATTTCTTCCGGAAGGGATCTTAAAAGCTCATATGTCCTTATCTCGTTTTCGGTGATGTTTTCCGCATAGGAATAAAGATAATCGGAAGCAGAAAGATCAGAGTCCATAACGATCTTAAGGGCATGGTCCCTATTTGGATCTACCTTTTCCGCAACGCGGTTTTCCATCTCGTAGTCAAGATAGTCATAGAAAAAGGAATAACATGCCTTATATAAGCCCCGGCATAATTCATCTTCATCAAACTCAGCCTCGGATAGGTTAACATAACATTCACAGAGACAGAAGATCTCGATAAAAAACTCCATCCTTATAAGGACTTCTTCGAGCTCTCCTTCTGCCATATAAGGCGGAAGTGTCAGGCATTCGGCATAAATAAAAGATAAGAGTCTTCCGATCTTTTTCCCGAACCTATCCGCGCAAACATCCGGATTTGCATAGGATCTTAAATAAGCATCCTCTCTTATATCCTTATAAAAATCCTGCTTAAGATCGCCCTTTTCCTTAAGCCTGAATATCATAAGAAGAAACCCGGATACACTCTTAAAGTACTCTCCGTATATCCTTATAGGCTTTTTTGCCTCGATTCTCGTTATTTTTAGTTTACATAATTTATATCTTTCTTCTAAAAGCTTCTCGTCCATTTTTCTTCCCGCCGCTTAAAGTCCGTAATAGAACATGACGGCTATTATAAGTATCGTAAGGGAATTTAAAAATATCCCCAGGTCGGGAAAGAGGTAAAACCTCTCGCTCTCTCTACGCGCATATATCCCGAAGGATACCCCGACAAATCCGAATAGTAACGCAAAAAGCGCAGCCGCACCGAGCCTTGGATTTAATGCGCCCTCATTTAAATAGGACTCATAAATAATAAGGCATACCGATAAAAAGGATACTCCGCCAAGGCAGGCTGAGAGTTTCCCCTTAAAGGAATGCCTTCTGTTTGTGAACATGTGACCCCTTTTAGCCATGATAAGGGATCAGAATGTAAGTCCGGATTTACCAGAAAGGAGCTTTGCTCCCGTTATTATCATAAGTACTCCGGTCGTAACTCCGACCAAAATGGAGATTACTCCGAGCGTGATACCGATCCCGCCCGCTCTGTTCATGATCTTGTAAGCTTTTTCTTCCATCGTCTTAACCTCTGTTATTTTATTCCCCATTCGGCATAGTATGCGTCAATGGACTTTTTGATATCGTCATTTATATAAATCCTGCCGTTTATCTCTTTATTATAGAGATATTCGATGACTTCTTCCATGGTAACGATCGCATTTGCGGGGAAGCCGTAAAGCTCGGATATCTCATCGAGCGCTCCCTTATCGCCCTTTCCTCTCTCGCATCTGTTAAGAGATACCATAAGGCCTAAGATCTTTATATCTCCCTGGGCCTTTAAGATCGGGATCGTCTCTTCCATGGATTTTCCGGATGTAGTCACATCTTCTATGACAACTACCCTGTCTCCGTCTTTAATGGGACTCCCTAAGAGGATGCCCGCATCTCCGTGGTCCTTTGCCTCTTTACGGTTAGAGCAGTATTTTATATCCTTTCCGTAAAGCCTGTGAAAAGCCATCGTGGTCGCTACGCTTAAGGGAATTCCCTTATATGCGGGCCCGAAGAGGATATCGAAATCATCTCCGTAATTATCAACTATGGCCTTTGCGTAGTACTCGCCGAGCTTTTCAAGCTGTGATCCTTTTATATATAATCCCGCATTCATGAAAAACGGGGATTTCCTTCCGCTCTTTAAGGTAAAATCTCCGAATCTGAGTACCTCGCAGTCTACCATGAACTGTATGAATTCCTCTTTGTATCTTTCCATGACTTCCTCCCTTGCGCTTATTTGTAAATTATGTAAACCAAATCTCTAATGATCATTTCCGATTGAAGCCTTATATACTTCTTCATATCTGCTTTTACCTATATCAAGCTTACCGGGGATCTTTAAAAGATCAAGTACGGTAGCACCGGAGTCGGCAAAAGTCTTTCCGGTCTTAAGATCGCATCCGGGCTTTATCATATTCCCGTAAAGAAGGAAAGGCACGCATTCTCTTGTATGGTCCGTTCCTTTGTATGTGGGATCGCAGCCGTGATCGGCGGTTATTACTATCGTATCTTCCGAGAATTCTCCTTTATACGATCCGATCTTTTCCATAAGCTGACCGAGCCTTATATCGAAGGCTTCAAGACCCCTGGCATATCCTTCCACATCTCTCCTGTGTCCCCAGGTTGAATCGAATTCCACGAGATTGGTAAAAATAAGGCCGTCTTTTATCTTATCCAAAGCTTCTATAGTCTTATCCATACCGTCTTCATTATCCTTTGTATGGACAGCTTCGGTTATGCCGCTTCCGGCAAATATATCTTCTATCTTTCCCACGGCATATACGCTTTTCCCTGCATCCCTTATCATCGTAAGGAGATTGGGCTCTTCTATCTTTCTTGAAAAATCGCGCCTGTTTGAAGTCCTTACATATTTTTCCCCGTCAAATACAAAGGGTCTTGCAATGACTCTTGCAACGTTATGCTCACCTTTAAGGATATCACGGGCTATGCGGCACATCTCATACAGCTTTTCGGGCTCATATACACTCTCATCGCATGCGATCTGAAATACGCTGTCAGCTGAGGTATATATGATGGGCTTTTTGGTCTTTATATGCTCATCGCCGTATTCGTTGATGACTACGGTGCCTGAGGCTACTTTATTGTAAAGTATACCGGGAACTCCGGTCCTTTTTATGAATTCTTCTATTATCTCATCCGGAAATCCGTCGGGATAAGTGGGGAAAGGGGAAGGGGTATGTATGCCCGCCATCTCCCAGTGACCTATCGTCGTATCCTTACCTGCGGACAGCTCAATAAGCCTTCCGAAAGCGCCCTTCGGATCATTAACGAAAGGCATATTCTCCATGCCTTCTATATTGCCGTATCCTATGCTCCTTAGATTCGGTATCTTAAGATCGGGGAAACGTTCCATTATATGGCCTATGGTATTTGCTCCCTCATCGCCAAATAAAGCCGCATCGGGTGCATTTCCCATTCCCACGCTGTCTATTACTATCCAAATAACTCTGCTCATATGAAGTCCTTTCATAAAAAACTGCAAAAAGGAATCTTTCGAATACGAAAAATCCCCCGATCAAATCATACTTATCCGTTAAAGATCAAGCAAAGAAATTTGCCAAAGTAGCAAGAAGCTCCTCATGACCTATGGATTTTAAGATGTATTTCTGAGGCTTTAAGGAAAGGACTTCGCTTATCGTGTTCCTGTCGTTCTTACCCGTTAAGAACATTACCGGTATGTCCTTTGTGGCAGGCTCACTTTGAAGCATCCTGTATACCTCGGCGCCCGATACGATCGGCATCTTGTAATCCAGAAGGATAAGGTCGCACTTATTCTTGGCAAGCCATGTAATGGCCTGCATTCCGGAATTAACACAGTATATCTTATAAACATCCTTAAGCCATCTGTTGATCATCTTAAGGTAAGCTACATCATCATCTACGACTAAAATGCTCTCTGCGCTCTGTGTCGCGGTCTGATCGTTTGAAAATGTCTGAAGGGATTTAACTATATCATGTACGTCGAAAGGGCGTATGAAACTTGCCGCGAGATTACTCTCGGGCAGGATCTGCGTGCAGACTTTAAACTGCTCATGGGAACATGAGATTATGACTTTCTTGGACTTGTCTATACTTACTTCTTTAAGATATACCAAAAGCTCCTCGTTGATATCCGAGGCATCGTCCATATAATACAGATATATAT
>DMCJ01000150.1 GCA_003446735.1 Lachnospiraceae bacterium
GGAGCTTGCTATCGATATGGCTGAGGCTATATTAAGCGTGCCCGCCATTGCATTCGGTGAGATGGGAGATAAGATGCTGCTCATCCAGACACAGTTTACCGATGATGAGACTTTGGACGGTTATTTTATCCTCATACCCGATATTGATTCTTACAACAAAATTTTATCCGCGATAGGCATGTAAATATGAGCAATATAATTAAAGTTGGAATGGCAGATCTTAATATATGTAAGGCACCTGACGGTATCACCACATTGGGACTCGGTTCATGTGTAGGCGTTGCCATCAGGGATCCGCAGACGAAAGTGGGGGGACTTGCACATGTAATGCTCCCCGATTCCACTGCCATAAAGGATAACAAAAACACGCAGAAATTTGCAGATACCGGTGTTGCCGAGCTTGTCGATAACATGGTAAAAGCCGGAGCGAGCAAGGCCAGGATGGTTGCAAAGATAGCCGGAGGAGCGCAGATGTTCGCATTCTCGAGCAATAATACTGCGGTGCGTGTCGGTGACAGGAATGTCGAAGCCGTTAAAAAGAAATTAAAGGAATTCGGCATCCGCATTTTAGCAGAGGATACGGGCGATTCTTACGGACGTACTGTCATTTTCTATCCCGAGAGCGGGGATTTTGTGATCAGGGCGGTAGGAAAGCCGGAGAAAGTTATCTGATAATGAAAAGAAAGATTTTTCCGATCGCGCTGATGCTCTTTGCCGGCGCGATTGCGGCAATAGTAAGCTACAGAAGAAGCGTCGGACTTATACCTATGTGTTGGGCAACGCTTCTTTCAATGGTCTGCTTCTTTATTCTCGGAAGTATTTTCCGCTATATCCTTGACAGATTTGATATCGAGAATGAAAAGCGGGAAGCTGAACGAAGAGAAGCCGAAGGTGAGGTCATCGAGAAGGAACTCACCGAAGAGGATAAGAGAAGGGAAGAGGAAGAAGCAAAACGGTCTGAGAGAAGGAGAGCGGGTATCATCACCAATAATAACATTGTCTCTTTAAATGATGAAGAGGACAATGAAGAAGGATCCGATGAGGAAGATGATGAAAACGTCATCCCTTCCATGGACGATCTTTTAAACGGGTAGAATAAATATAGTATAGGGGTTAGTTAAATGGATGATGCAGGCAGAAAGCGTCTATGGCAGGATTACCAGCGCTTAAAGAGCCCTGAGATCAGGGAGAAGATCATAATCGAATACGCACCGCTTGTAAAGGTCGTTGCCGGCAGGCTTTCCATGTATCTTGGTTATACTGTGGAATATGATGACCTTTGCGGTTATGGCGTCTTTGGACTTATTGATGCCATTGACAAATATGATTCCTTAAAGGATGTCAAATTTGAGACCTATGCATCCTTAAGGATAAGAGGCGCCATACTTGACGAGATAAGACGAATGGACTGGATCCCGAGGACCATCCGTCAGCGTCAGAAGAAGATCGATACAGTCATAAGGCAGATCGAATCCGAGAAAGGAAGAGCGGCATCCGATGAGGAGATAGCAGCCGGACTTGGGATAAGTGATGACGAATATACCGAGTGGCAGAGCCAGATGAAGATCACCGGTGTTGTCAGCCTTAATGAATATATGGAACAGGGCGGACCCGAGATATCGGGTGAAAAGCATACTACGAGCGCCCAGTTCATGATACCCGAGGATGTGGTTGAACAGGTCGAGATCAAGGAAAAACTAAAGGAATCCTTAGATGTCCTTACCGAAAAGGAAAGAAAAGTCGTTCTCCTTTATTATTACGAAGATCTTACCTTAAAGGAGATCTCGGAGATCCTGGAGGTTTCCGAATCGAGAGTATCCCAGCTTCATACAAAAGCACTCGTTAAGATGAAAAAGACCATGGGAAGTTACATGGGCATACTTTCGGACAGATAATATGCGGGGGAATGTAAATGAACGGTTATTTTCAGATAATCAATAACGATAAAGGGACCTGCTTAAGGCTGGTACCGCCGACAGAAGGCGGAGAGAAGATAGACATATCGGAATTATCCGAATATCTCCAGTCAAAGCAGATAGAAGTAAAGGATTTCCCGTCTGTGGCAAAAGTGGCAGGCTCACTCGATAAGGAGAGCCTTGTTTTATTGTCTCCCACAAAGAGTTATTCACAACAGGAGATGTTCAAGCTCATCGTATCGCCCGATAACATGACTGCGATCGGAAGATTTTATCCTCCCTCAAATGACGGTGAGAAATTAAAGGGCGCATCCGAGATCTTTGATGACCTTAAATTCAAAAAGGTCGTTTTCGGATATGATGAAAGCGCCATAGCCGAATTCTTAAAAAAGAGAAATTACTGCGAGGATATCGTCCTTGCAAAAGGCCTTCAGCCCGTTCAGGGACATGACGGCTATGTGGAATATTTCTTTAATACGGAGCTTAGCACAAAGCCTGCCCGTAACGAAGACGGATCGGTGGATTTCCACAATTTAAATACGATCAACCATTGTAAAGCAGGCGATAAGCTCGCTACCCTTCATCCCGAAGTACGAGGCACGGAAGGATGTACGGTATTCGGAGAGAAGATAAAACCCAAGGACGTAAAGCACGAGACGCTGCGCTACGGCCATAACATCTCCCTTTCCGAAGATGGGCTCAGCATGATAAGCGATATCAACGGACATGTAGCTCTTATTGGTGACAAGGTCTTTGTTTCCGATGTCTATGAGGTTGAAAATGTAGGTTCGGCAACCGGTAACGTCGAAAGTGAAGGGTCCGTTCTTGTTAACGGCAATGTTCAGGCCGGATACAGTGTTAAGGCCAAGGGTAATGTGGAAGTAAGAGGCGTAGTTGAAGGCGCTCAGATAGAAGCCGGAGGCGATATCATCATCGCCAAGGGCATGAACGGTATGGGAAAGGGTGAACTTAAAGCAGGCGGACGCGTTATTTTAAAATTTGCCGAGAATGCAAAGATCGTTGCCGGTCAGTATGTCGAAAGCGATTCCATTTTGCATTCGGATGTAAGCGCAGGTACCGAAGTTACCGTAAACGGACGAAAAGGCTTTATTTCAGGCGGTACGGTAAGAGCCGGGGAGTGTATTTCCTGTAAGACATTAGGTTCTTCAATGGGTGCCGATACCATAGTCGAGGTGGGCGTAGATCCCGAAGTAAAGAAGAGATTTGCCGTACTTCAAAAGGAAATGGTAGAGCTTAACAAGCAGCTGACCACGATGGAGCCTGTAATAAACAATGTAATGGAAAAGCTTAAAAGGGGAGAAAAGTTTGCGCCCGATAAGCTTAATTATATAAAGACTTTAGTTGCGACCCAAAAGCAGCAAAGTGCGAGATTTGAGCAGGTTAAGGCAGAGATCAACATGCTCGAGGAAACCATCAAATCTGTCGGAAGAGCCTCTGTTGCAGTATCCGGGGATGTATATGAGGGCACGAAGATCACTATCGGAGATGCTTCGATGGTGGTAAAGAATTCCTATAAATTCTGCAGGTTCATAAAGGACCGCGGAGATATAAAGAGTGTTGCTTATTAAGTATGTTGCTTATTAAGTATGTTGCTTATTAAGTGTGTTGCTTATTACGCGGCATGAGGGGTAAATCAAATGT
>DMCJ01000078.1 GCA_003446735.1 Lachnospiraceae bacterium
GTACCTTCTGCTCTCTTTCGGTAAGCGTATCGAGTACTTCGTTAAGCTGTTCCCTAAGAAGCGTAAAGGCAGCCGCATCCGCAGGTACGGGAACATTATCATCCTGGATGAAATCTCCCAAATGGGAATCTTCCTCCTCACCTATGGGCGTCTCTAATGAGACGGGCTCCTGGGATATCTTTGATATCTCCCTTACTCTTTCAACGGGCATTCCGAGCTCTGCGGCGATCTCCTCATGGGTAGGTTCACGTCCGAGTTCCTGTAAGAGCTGACGGCTCACACGAATAAGCTTGTTTATGGTCTCAACCATATGAACGGGGATCCTTATCGTCCTGGCCTGATCGGCTATCGCCCTTGTTATGGCCTGTCTGATCCACCATGTAGCATAGGTCGAGAATTTATAACCCTTTCTGTAATCAAATTTCTCTACTGCTTTTATAAGACCTAAATTACCCTCCTGGATAAGGTCCAAAAAGAGCATTCCCCTTCCGACATATCTCTTTGCGATGGATACGACAAGACGAAGGTTGGCCTCAGCTAAACGCTTCTTGGCATCCTCATCTCCTTCTTCCATTCTCTTTGCAAGCTCTATCTCCTCGTCGGCCGTAAGGAGCGGAACCTTACCTATCTCCTTTAAATACATCCTTACGGGATCATCTACGCCTACACCTTCGGGTGCGGATATGTCAAGATTCTCCACATCCACATCATCGGTGTCGCTCATTATGATATCGTCATCGGGTTCCACATCCTCATCATCGGATATACGAAGTACATCGACACCGTTTGATTCAAGATATTCGGTAACCTTGTCATACTGCTCCTCTTCAAGCCCAAGGTCCGCGAAATGAACAACGATCTCGTTGTAATCGAGGATGTTCTTTCTCTTTTTTGCCATCGACAAAAGCTTTTTTAACTTTTCGTCGTATTTTGCCTGAGTTGCCTCATCCATGTCTGTGTTAACCTCCTAAAATGCAGCCTTCTGTAATTTTTCAAGAAGGTGCTTTTCACCGATCAGTTCGTTCAGGTTTTCCGGATGATCCTTTATCGTAGCGTTCAGGTCTTCGATCCTTAAGGACTTTATCCCAATAAGGAGTTCTTTAAGAATCTTCCCCTTCTCTTTTGGATCTTCCCCGATATCGCCTGATATAATGTCATCCTCACTAAGACCGCCGAATTTATGCAGCTCGTCGGAAGCTCTGGTGGTAAATAAGGTATTTATCTCAGAAGCCTCCTCCTCCGGTATGCTCTCATCCGACAGAAGCACTGATATCATCCTGCCGGGCTCGGGATCCTTTCCTTCATCGATCGCCTCTTTTATCAGAAGCATTGCTTTTTCATAAAGCCCCTGTGGAAAGTCCCCGATACTTAAATATCCCTTCGCCTTTTTGTAGAGTTCCGGATCGTCGCAGATCAAGGTAAAAAATAATTTGTACGGTAAAACCCGTGTGTCTTCCTTTTTTGCGTCCTTTTTCCCGGAATACTCCCTTTCCCTCCTGTAATAAGGAGAACTTAAGACTTTATTGCCGTATGCGGCCACGCTCTTTACGAGCTCATCGGTATCAAATCCGTATTTTGATGCTGCGGTCTCTATGAAAGGACGCACGTCATCAAAATTATCTTTAAGCAGAAACAGCTTCTCTACCAAAGCGCTTCTGAATCTGCTCTTACTTTCGGGACTTTTAAGATCATAGTCCCTCTCCGTCATCCTCATCTCAAAGATGAAGGAATCTTCACAGTTTTCAAGCCTCTCTTCAAAAGCGTCCTTTCCGAATCTTTTTATGAATTCGTCGGGATCCTTTGCCGGCTCTAAATGAAGTATCCTGCCTACCAGTCCGACACTTCTTAATATCCCTATCGCGCGAAGTGCTGCCTTTGTACCCGCTTCGTCGCTGTCGTATGCAAGTATAACGTTTTCGGTATATCTCTTTAAAAGGTTTGCCTGACCGCTCGTAAATGCAGTCCCGAGGCTCGCGACAGCCTCCGTAAACCCGGCCTGATGCATGGATATCACATCCATATATCCCTCGCACAGGATCACGTGCTTTTTCTTAGCACTCCTTGCGTAGTTAAGGCCGTAGAGATTCCTGCTCTTATCAAATATCGGCGTATCCGGGGAGTTAAGATATTTGGGCTCTCCGTCCCCGAGCACCCTTCCTCCGAATCCGATGACTTTATTACTGAGGTCCTGGATCGGGAACATGACCCTGTTCCAGAATTTATCCGACATCCCTCTTTTTTCGGAATTAACGGCAAGCCCTGCTTCGACTATCTCTTCATCGGAATATCCCTTATTCTTAAGATACAGACAAAGATCGTTACTCGTTACATTGGCAAATCCGAGTCCGAATTTCTTCATCGTCTCATCGGATAATTCCCTTTTCTTAAAATATGAAAGGCCAGCTTTTCCGTTTTCTTTTCGAAGCTGATAATAAAAGAAAGTCGCTGCCTCTTTGTTCATCTCAAAGAGTCTTTCTTTTTTCCTGTGCCTTTCGGCAGCCTTTGCCTTATCCTCGCCGCTTGTCTCGGGAAGGTCGATCCCCGCTCTTTCGGCGAGCACCTTTACGGCCTCCGGGAAAGTTAGTCCTTCATATTCCATCATGAAGGAAAAAACATTTCCTCCCTTGTTGCATCCGAAGCATTTATATATCTGCATCGAAGGATTGACCATGAAGGATCCCGTTTTCTCGCTGTGAAACGGACATAGTCCGACATAGTTCGATCCCTTTTTCTTCATCCTTACGTAGGATGATACGACATCGACTATATCGTTTCTCGTTCGTACCTCTTCAACTAATTCGTCGGAATAATACATTCTTTAACCCTGCCAGGATATCGGCATATATAATTCGGTATATTTGCCGATGGCGAAACGGTCCGTCATGGCACCGACATAATCACATACGATCTTTTCTATCGGCTCTCCCTCTTCCTCTAAAGAAAGCATATCCTTAGGGAGCTCATCCTTGCATTTAAGATAATGATCGTAGAGAGCCTCAATAAGGAGCTCGGCCTTTCCTTCTTCGCCCTTTACTATGGGATTCTTATATACCCTTTCAAACATGAACTCGCGCATCTTGATCATGGCATCTCTGACATCGGGGCTCATTACGATGTCATCTTTATCCCTGCTCGCGGTGATTATGTCATGTACGAAATTATCAAGTCTCTTTCTTAAAGTATAACCTATGACGTCCCCTATCTCCCTGGGGACATCGGCATCACTTAAGACTCCCGCTCTAATGGCATCGTCCATATCATGATGTATATATGCGATCTTATCCGAGAGCCTTACTATCTTTCCTTCGAGGGTCTCGGGCATGCTGCTCATCTGATGATTTAAGATCCCGTCCCTTACTTCGTATGTCAGATTAAGTCCTCTTTGATTACCGTGTGTCTCCAGTAAAGAAACCGTCCGTACGCTCTGCTCGTTATGCTTAAAGCCGTAGGGGCATACCTTGTTAAGTACCCTCTCACCGGCATGACCAAAGGGCGTATGCCCCAGGTCGTGACCTAAGGCTATGGCCTCGGCAAGGTCTTCGTTTAATCGCAGTGCTTTTGCTATGGTCCTTGCGATCTGTGAGACTTCGAGCGTATGGGTAAGCCTTGTCCTGTAATGATCTCCGTCGGGCGTAAGGAAGACCTGTGTCTTATCCTTTAGGCGCCTGAAAGCCTTACAGTGGACTATCCTGTCCCTGTCCCTCTGATATACGGTACGTATATCGCACTGTTCCTCCGGCCTTATCCTTCCCTTGCTGTTTTTGGAATGGCTGGCGCAGTCCCTTAAAAATCTTTCTTCCCAGTTTTCTATGTCTTCTCTTATTGTCATTGTGTCAACCTATCCCGCAGACTCCGGGATCTGTACTGAACTTTGCCTTCTTATCGGCATCTTCGATCGACTCGTATCCGTAGAATCTTACTTCGTTCTCAAGTATCTTAAGAAGGAGGTTCTCTCCGTTTTCATAGGCCTTTACGGTCTGATCTTTGATAAGCTTTAACGTCTTTAACGAATATGTCTTATATTCTCCTCTTAAATAGCTCTCCGAGGAAGAGCCTGCGACCATGCTGTCATCGGCAGATGTAAATACGCGGCCGTTACTCCTTAATGCAGGATATAAGTCATTAACCTGCTTATCCCATTTCACATGGATATCGGCCAGCTCATCTATTATGGCATTTGCCTCATCCGTTATGACAGGAAGGGTCGCCTTTACCTTTTCGTATTCATCGGGGAATGTCGTCTCCATCATATGGCCGTACTTTTCATATACGAGATTCCGGCCTTCGTTTGCGGATGTCATAAGGTCGTTTAAATAGCTTTCGAGCGTCTCCTCGGAATAGATCATCCACTGACTCATCCTCATCTTGAAAAATGTATCCGGATCATCCTGACAGGAGGCACGTCCGCCTGTATTTTCAACTAACTGGAACAGGTCCCATTCGGCGCTTACAACGTCGAATACAAGCTGCTCAGCCCTGTTAAGATCACTGCTCATATTTCCTCCGTTTTGGCGCGATTGCGCACAATAACCCAAAATAAGCCTAACTTATAATATACTCTAAAATAACGGAAAAATCAATGAAAAACAACGAAAAAAAGATCCCCGTATCATATTGCACGAGGGGGTGTGCATTTATGATCCGGGAACCTATGAGAGAATGTTCAACTTAAATATACCAAATATATACGAAAAATAGAAATATATATATTCTGCATTTGGTATATATATTTTTATATATCCCTGTTTTATACATAAAACCTGCGCTTATCCGACTGCCTCATCCATATCTTTTATTATCTTAATGACCTTATCCCTTTCCACTTCTATCTTTTCCATGAAAAGTCTGTCGTATTTATTTTGCAGGTTTCTTTTCTTTCTGATCGCCACATCCACATAATGATTGTTTTTGACACTGCATTTTTTCTGGACCAGATCATACATATCAAGATACCTTCCAGGGATGGGCGATACCCACATATACGAATCCTTTAAACTGTCCAACAGTTCGAACTGGCTTCCTCTTTCGTATGTATATATAACACGGTCGGCATCCTTAAAAGGTTCCGGGTTTTCAAACCGGTCTTCATTCTTGGCATTCGGATATCTGAAATCACCGTGTGTTATCTTGGTATAACCGGCAAGATCTTCGTTTAAGAGCACTTTCTTTTTTGCAAGCGGATGGCTGCATGACATGACTATCACCATGGAAAAATCAAGTATGGTCTTATATTCAAGCTCATTTACATCGAAGTATTTAAAATATGTTTCGGCAGTTTCCTTAAGAACTCTTATGACGCCGAAGTCATATCCTCTGCTGATGACATTGCCTATGGTCTGCTGGGCGTTTGTCTCGCTGACCACCGCATTGATGCCCCTGTCCCTTTCTATCTCGTTTAAAAATGCCGAATATGCCTTTGCCAGATATGTAGCCCTGGGAACAGAGATCTTGTAATTAAAAACTCTCCCGTCTCCCGACTCTGTCATTCTTTTTACATCATCCATCTCCGCAAGAATGTTCCTGGCATGATAAATAAAACGGATGCCCATATCGGTAGGACTCATACCTTCGCTGGAGCGCTCGAAAATCTCGAAGCCGAGTTCCTTTTCGAGATCCTTTATAGCCTTGCTTAAATTAGGCTGCGCCATATAAAGATTTTGGGCCGCTCCCGAAATGGAACCGGCCTTATAAACCTCTACTGTATATTTTAAATGCTGAAGATTCATCTTATAAACTCTTACCGGTCAAAAGCTGATATGCCTGCTCATATTTTTCTATCGTCTTTTCAACGATATCCCCGGGAAGCTCCCAGTCATGCTTTCCTTCGTTAGCCTTAAGCCAGTCTCTTGCAAACTGCTTGTCAAACGAAGGCTGGGAATGTCCGCTCTCATATCCGTCTGCAGGCCAGAAGCGGGATGAATCGGGAGTAAGCATCTCATCGCCAAGGACCATGTTGCCATCCTCATCAAGTCCGAACTCAAACTTCGTATCAGCGATAATGATACCCTTTGTAAGCGCATAGTCCGCGCATTTTTTATAAAGCGCGATCGTATAATCCCTAAGCTTCTTTGCAAGCTCTTCTCCTCTTCCGGGGAAGGACTTTTCAAGATGAGCTATGCTCTGCTCATAGGATATATTCTCGTCATGATCACCGATCTCTGCTTTTGTGGAAGGTGTATATATGGGCTCGGGAAGCTTGTCGGATTCCTTTAATCCTTCGGGAAGCTTTATCCCGCATACCGTACCGTCCTTTTTATAACTTGCCCAGCCGCTTCCGGTAATATAACCTCTTACTATGCATTCGATGGGAAGCATGTTAAGCTTCCTGCACATCATGCTCTTTCCGGCAAACTTTTCATTCCTGAAAAACTCGGGCATCTTATTAACGTCCGTGGTTATCATATGGTTGGGGATGATATCCTTTGTCATATCAAACCAGAACTCACTCATCTTTGTAAGAACGGTTCCCTTCTTGTTGATCGTGTTCTTAAGGATAACATCAAAACAGCTTATCCTGTCTGTAGCCACCATGATAAGGCTGTCACCGTTAT
>DMCJ01000013.1 GCA_003446735.1 Lachnospiraceae bacterium
CTTACAGTATCCGAGCATACGGGCTGAAAATCTGTCCTTGTTCACGCTGGATTCTATCTCGGCACTAATCAGACTCCTTACGGAAGTACGTGGATCCGTTTCTTTTATAAAAGCGGCATACCTCGAAGATCTAGAATTCTAAGGCAAACGTGGGTTGTACAAAATATAACAAAACAGGGCCAGGGATTATTCCTCTGCCCTGTTTACATGTAAACCATCATAAGCTCAATCTGCAAAAAGCAAATCATCAATGCTGTCTTTAAAAGACCTGCCGCCCCATATAGGGGTTTCTAACAGTTTTAGGAAGTTCTTATCGTATGCCAGTCTATTCCAATCAGCATCTACAATAACAAATCCGTGATCCTCCCCGGTACAGTAAAACTTCTGTCCATCTTTCCAGAACATGAAGTCCACCGTCATTGGCGGATTATCACTACGCTCCGGAAATTCTTCCCAGCGCTGAAACTTTATGAACTGGTCCCATGTCATTTTATTTGTGTTTTGTCCATCTGCTCCATGCAACATTTTTCTTTTCCCTCCATACCTTATTAATTCGACCGACCATATCTTTTTCCTGTGGCGTCAAATGAGCAAAACCTTTAGCAGAATCGTTTTCATTATGTTCGTAGCCATGATGCGTATGCGGCGAAACACCTCGATGGGGTTTATCCAAATCGATCTGCTTCCTTCTTTTATTCTCGTTGTCATAGTAGGATATGTATTTCGGATTTTCCTCTGGACTCAATGTAACATACACTCGATTATTCCTCTCATCACCCCGACACTACTCCCGGTTAAAAATACATATTTTATACCCCTGTTTTCGTCGATATATTCCCTTTCAAAACGCCTACAAAGCCCGAAAAAACGCTATTTTCGCTCGAGCAAGCAGACAGTCTCAACATGAACCGTTTTCTTGAACATATCGGTTGGACGCACTTTAACGATCCTGTAACCGCCGCCGCATAGTATCTTAAGATCCCGGGCAAGAGTTGCCGGATCACAGCTGACATAGACTATACGGGAAGGTGCGAGCCTTAACATGGTATCTATACACGCCGGATCGCATCCTTTTCTCGGCGGATCGACCACTATAACATCGACATTCGAACCGTTATCAAAAAATCCCATGACAGTTTCCTCTGTCAGATCCTCAGCCTTCCCGACAGAAAAAGTTGCATTAACAATTCCGTTTAATACGGCATTTTCCTTTGCATTTTCTATGGCTTCGGGCACTATCTCTACGCCATGGACATGTCCGGCCATCCTGGCCAGGAACAGGGAGATCGTGCCTGTTCCGCAGTAGAGATCAAGTACATTTTCTTTTCCCGTAAGCGATGCAAATGAAAGTGCGGTATCATAAAGTTTTTTTGTCTGGATCGGATTAACCTGATAAAATGACAGAGGTGAGATCCTGAAACTCAGATCGCCGATCTTATCGGTTATATAATCTTTTCCCCACAAAAGATCACATTTCTTTCCGAGGATAACGTTTGTGTTTTCTTTATTTACATTTATACAGATTGATGTAATTCGAACGGGGTCTTTAAAAGACTCATTTCTCTTTAACAGTTTTTCTGTAAGGGCATCCGCATGAGGAAGCTTATCGGCATTTACGATAAGACATACCATGATCTCCCCGGTAGCAAATCCTTTCCTTAAGAGTGCATGTCTTAATATACCCTTTCCCGTCTTTTCATCATATACGCTTATGCTGTTTTCCTTTGCAAATGAAATGATGTCCGAAAGTAAATCCTTATACTCCTCAAAGCCAAGAAGACAGTCCGAACAGGAAATGATGTTATGGGTTCTTCCCGCATAAAAACCTGCAATGATATTCCCTTCTTTATCCGTGCCGAAAGGTATCTGCATCTTATTTCTGTAGCGAAAGTCTCCTTCGTCCATCCCGATCACGGGGAGCATGACTTCATCTATAAATCCCTCATCAAACCCGCCTATCCTTATCAGAGCATTTTTTACTTTATCCTTTTTGTATTCAAGTTCCCTTTCATATGAGAGTGCCTGAAGCTGGCAGCCTCCGCAGGGTATGGCAAATTCACATTCGGGAATAACGCGAAATGGAGAGGGTGATATCACCTTCTCCGTTTTGGCATAGGCATATGTTTTTTTAACTTTTGTGATGTGAGCCTTTACCTTATCGCCGGGAACCGCATCTTTTACAAAGAAGGTAAAGCAATCAGCTTTACCTATACCTTCGCCTCCCGACCCGATATCGGTGATCTCAACATCTATAACATCGTTCTTTTTTATTTCCATGCAAAGTAAACCTATTCCCCTTTAGTCGCGCGGATATTATTGTCAAGCATCCTGTTAAATCCGAGCCATCCCTTCTCTTCGGTTCCTTCAAAGATTTCGGTAAAGGTCTCCATCTTGGCATCGATATTATCCGCAAAATGAAGTGCAAGAGCTTCTACCAGAGACGGTTTCTTAGGCGATCCGAATTCCAATTCTCCATGGTGAGCCAGGATACAATGCTTTAATTCATTAAGCAGGACTATGGGAAATCCCTCTATTGATGCTGCCTTTTCGCTTACCATCTCGCTCCCCATAACGATATGTCCCAGGAGATTTCCCTCATCTGTATAATCATTGATCGGAAATGCCGATATCTCCTTTACCTTTCCTATGTCATGCAAAAGAGCTGCACTTATCAGAAGGTCCCTGTTTAAAACAGGATATCTGGAAGCAAAGAAATCACAGAGATTTGTAACGCTTAAGGTGTGCTCCAAAAGCCCTCCTATAAATCCGTGATGAACACTCTTTGCTGCAGATGCCTCGGAAAACCTTTTTATGAATTCCGCATCTTCTACAAAGAACATTTTAAGTAGTCTGTTTAAATACTCATTTTTAACGGAAGCAATAAACCTGTTTAATTCTTCAAGCATCTCATTTTTATCTCTTTTAGATACAGGAAGATATTCTGCGGGATCGTATTCACCCTCCCTGCACTTTCGCGCCCTCTTAATATTTACCTGAAGTGCTCCGTTAAAGCTCGTCACCTCACCTGTTACCTGAATATAATCCAGATCCTCGAAATCATCTATTCCGGCATCCGAAGGCTCCCATATCTTTCCCTCCAGATTTGCGGTCTTGTCCTGAAGTATCACTGTATCATACGGCTTTCCGTTTTTAGTAACGGCAGAGCTTCTGTGTTTGCAAAGATAAATCTCTGTTATACGCTCCCCTTCTCTTAACTGCTTTAAATACTTCATTGCATTGCCTCCGTTCTGACGGTTCCTTCTATGTTGACGAACTCTGTTCCGTTAAATCTCATAAAATTGATCACTACTTCTTCATCCACTGCCAGATCTTTGATCGCAGTATGATAATCTGCTTTTCCGTTTATCGTAACCGTTCCGACACGCGTTATAACATCACCTGCGGCTACACCGGCTTCCATAGCAGGGGATCCGACATCAACATCGGTAACATAGATTCCCATTGGGATGCCCTGTGTCGCATTTATCCTTTCTGTCACTTCGGCTCCGTGAATCCCTATGTATATCCTCGGATCCTGATTGCTCAGCTGTTCAATGAGATTTCTTATACCGGAAATTCCGAATGCCGTAATAAGTGATCCGCTGGTGCTTTCCGTTGACTGCTTGGTAATGATCCCCAAAAGGTTGCCGGATGTATTGACGAGTATCCCGCTTGCGTTTACCCCGCTTCCGGTAATATCCGTAGTAAGGATGTCGTAATCATAATCGGCGTAGGTTATCTGCCTGTTATTCGAAGTGACTATTCCATAGCAGACCGATCCTGACTGTCCTAACGGACTTCCGACCGCTATTACCGGTCTTCCGACGATCGCCGGAGCCACTGATCCGGAGAATGCTATCGTTCGGGGAGCATCATCTCCTGTAGGAAGCTTGGACACCGGAACGGTAAATACTGCCAGGCCCGTATTCGTATCTTTGGCCTTCAGCTCACATTCCTTTTCCTCTCCGTTATTGAAGATAACCCTGTAGCTCTCCGCATCGGTCAGTCCGTTTATATCGGCAACGATATAAGCTGCCTGATCATTTATGGCTACGATCACTCCGGAAGTTTCATTTATGTTTTCGATCTCATTTAAAAACCAGTCTGTTTCCTGAGAAACTCCGGTTACTATGACCAGAGACTTCGAAGCCTCTTTGGCTATCGAGTACAGCTCCTCATATATAGTCTGATATGCTTTCATTGAGATCTCGCCGTTTATAGCTCCCTCCAGCATATTCTGCGTTACTTCATCTTCCATTTCAGCAAGCTTCGCGGCCTCTTCTTCGATAGCGGCTTTCTCCAGCGAGTCTTCCGTGAGGAGCTCCTCAGGGGCAACTTCATCTTCAGTCTCCGGAAGCTCTACCCGCGTTATCTCCTCGGGTGATATCCTGTCACTTATCACCGGTTCAAGATAGATAAATGTTATACATGCTATCGCACCGAATAAAATCGCCATTACTATCGTGGTTATCATTCGGCGTAAAAGCTTCCTTCTGTTGATCGGCCTGCGTCTTATGGTCTCGCTTACATAGTTGCTGTTTGAAACCTTCTCGGCATCCTTTACGGAATTCATATTTTCAGTTGTTTTTTCCTGCTTTTTCATAAATACAAGTATACCCTATCCATGCCAATTTTGCAAAACCGGCGCTCTTGTTTTTAGGGTCTGTCTTTGATATAATTTTTTCTATGAACAAGAAGGCTCTTTCGACACTGGAATTTAATAAAATATGCGCTAAAACAGCCGAATTTACCGACTCGACTCCTGCCGGAGATATCTGTATGCGAATGAAGGTCAGAACCGATATCACCGAGATCGAAGAGCTCCTTGATAAAACGTCCGATGCAGTAAACAGGCTCTTAAAAAGTGAAGTTCCTTCCTTCGGTGGAAATTTCAATATTTCCCCTCTGATAAAGCAACTTGAAAAAGGTGCCCGGTTAAGTACCGGCGAGCTTTTACGTATAGCATCCTTTCTTGAAAACGTAGGTCGGATCAGAAAATTCGGACTATCCGACGAAGAACTGACAGATTCCCTTACGGAAGAATTTGATCTTCTCGATCCCCTTCCGGATCCGGTTTCCTCCATAAGGAAGATCATTCTGGCGGAAGATGAGATCTCCGATACGGCTTCATCTGCACTCTCCGATATCAGACGTCAGATCAAAAACACGAACAACAAGCTCCATACACAGCTTTCATCTTTGTTAAACGGTTCCGTCAGGGCATATCTCATGGATCCCGTGATCACTATGCGTGACGACAGATATTGCCTCCCGGTCAAAGCCGAGAACAAGAGCAAAGTCCCCGGTATAGTCCATGACAGGTCATCAACCGGATCCACACTTTTTATCGAACCGGATTCCATAGTTAAACTTAACAATTCTTTAAAAGAACTCTCTCTTGAGGAACAGGACGAGATCAGCAGGATCCTTGCGTCTTTATGTGAAGAGCTGTCTCCCTACAGCCTTCAGATATTATCAAATGCGCGTCTTATGACCTCTCTTGATGTTACATTTGCAAAGGCAAAATATGCACTTTCCATTAATGCTAAGCGTCCTGTCTTTTCATCCGATAAGACCATTGAAATCAGACAGGGACGACATCCTCTTTTAGACCCTGCAACAGCCGTTCCGATAGATATAACTTTGGGCGGAGATTTTTCACAGCTTATAATCACCGGACCGAATACAGGCGGTAAAACAGTTACCTTAAAGACTCTGGGACTTTTTACATTGATGGGACAGGCCGGGCTCTTTATCCCCGCCGGCGACAGATCCACTCTTGCTCTGGTTAAAGAAGTTTTCGCCGACATTGGAGATGAACAAAGTATCGAGCAGTCTTTATCGACATTTTCATCTCATATGAAAAACATTATTTCCATACTAAATAAAGCGGATGAAAACTCTCTGTGTCTCTTTGATGAATTATGCGCAGGGACCGATCCCGCGGAAGGAGCTGCACTCGCAATTTCCATACTTACTACATTGCTTGCTCGAAAAACTCTTACCGCAGCCACAACCCATTACAGCGAGTTAAAGCTTTATGCTCTGTCAACGGACGGAGTTGAAAATGCCGGCTGTGAATTCGATATAGAAACTCTCTCGCCTACCTATCGTATTTTTATGGGTATACCCGGAAAGAGCAATGCCTTTGCCATAGCATCCCGGCTCGGTATCTCGGCGAGCATAATAGATATGGCTAAGGACAGGCTTTCCGAAGAGAATATCCGCTTTGAAGATGTCCTTTCGGATATCGAATCGGCGAGAGCCCGACTTAAAGATGAAGAATTATCTGCATCGGAATCCAGAAAAGAGGCCGAGAATATAATGCTCAGTCTTAAGAAACGCGAAGATTCCATTGAAGCAGAAAGAAAACGTATCATAGATAAAGCTAATGAAGAGGCCAGAGACATTCTTCAGGAAGCAAAAGATCTGGCAGATGAGACGATCAGAAATTTCAACAAATACGGAAGCGCTGCTCCCATCCGGGAAATGGAAGCAGCCAGGCAGAAAGTCGGGAAAAAGATTTCCGACAAAAACAAGGCTTTATCTGTTATATCTTCATCTCCCAAAACCACACCCTCTCTAAAACCGGAAGATATAAAGCCCGGTTCAAGGGTATACGTTAACTCCCTTTCCGCGAACGGATATGTTGAATCCCTCCCCGACAAAAAAGGGTTCCTGTTTGTAAGATGCGGTATAATAAGATCAAAGATAAATATAAAAGACCTTTCTCCCGCACCGGAAGAAGATATTACCATCCCTTCCTCGCTTGGAAAATATAATTCCGGCGGTAAAAGAACTGTCACGAAGCTGCGAAATGTTTCCCCTGAGATAAATCTTCTCGGAAAAACAGGCGACGATGCCGTAGCCGAGCTTGACAAGTATCTTGACGACGCTTACTTATCACATCTTCCGTCAGTTCGGATCGTACACGGAAAAGGGACCGGGGCGCTTAGAACTGCCGTAGTCTCATATTTAAAACGTTCCCCTGTTGTTGCTTCATTCAGAGCCGGAGAGTTCGGTGAAGGCGATGCGGGAGTCACCATAGTAACTTTTAAAGAATAAAGTCCACAAGGAGGACCATAATGGCGGAAAAACAAAGAATCCTTATCGTAGATGACGATGAGAACATCGCAGAACTCATATCTCTTTATCTTACCAAAGAATGCTTTGAGACAAAGATCATAAACGACGGTGAATCCGCCATTAGGGAAATACCCGTTTTTAATCCCAATCTTATACTTCTGGATCTTATGCTCCCCGGAATAGACGGATATCAGGTATGTCGCGAAGTACGGGCCAATTCGCAGGTTCCCATAATCATGCTTTCCGCCAAGGGCGAGATCTTTGACAAGGTATTGGGACTTGAACTCGGAGCGGATGACTACATGGAAAAACCCTTCGATTCCAAGGAACTTGTCGCAAGAGTTAAAGCTGTATTGCGCCGTTATAAGAATACATCGGAGGAAGCTTCTTCCGATCCTCTTTCCGGAAAATCCGCAAAGATCGTTAATTACAAGGATCTTACGGTAAATCTCACAAACTATTCCGTAACCTA
>DMCJ01000189.1 GCA_003446735.1 Lachnospiraceae bacterium
ATGCCCCTTTTATATACAAAGATGAGTAAGAAGGCAAAGAGGCAGAGGGCAGAGTCGCTCCTTGATGCCGTGGGCCTTTCGGATAAGTATGATGCTTATCCTTCGATGTTATCCGGAGGTGAGCAGCAGAGAGTTGCGATCGCGACGGCACTTGCAAATCAGCCCGAGCTCCTTCTTATGGATGAGCCGACGGGAGCCGTTGATAAAAATACGTCTCTTATGCTCCAGGCTTTATTCAGGAAATTAAACAGAGAACTTGGCATAACCGTTATTATAGTCACCCATGACCTAAGCCTTGCCGATCAGGTGGACCGTGTTGTCATGATAGCCGACGGAAAGATAAGTTCGGAGAGGATACTTAAGGAAAAGTATCAGGAGACGATAATTAGCGGCGCCGGCTTTAATGAAAATGCGGAAGATCCTGATAAAAAGGATGAGGATGAAAAGAATAAAAAAGAGGAGAAAGAAGAGACTCATGATGAGTACCTTGTGCTTGATAAGGCGGGAAGGGTACGTCTTTCGGAAGAAGTCAGAAAAGCAGCCGGCATTGAGGGAAACCGCGTAAAGATAGATGTGGTTGACGGAAAGATAATCATTTCTTCGTAAAGAAAAATACGCACTTATCCCACTTGAAAGAAAACCAAATGAGTGCTAAAATCTAGACTATGCCTATAAAGATACAAAATGAACTCCCCGCAAAAGGGATACTTGAAAATGAAAACATATTTGTCATGGATGAAGATCGTGCGCTGCATCAGGAGATAAGGCCTCTGCAGATCTGCATCTTAAATCTCATGCCTTTAAAGCAGGATACAGAGCTCCAGCTTTTAAGGGCTCTTTCAAATACGCCTCTTCAGGCCGACATCACGCTCCTTACGATGAAGAGCCACGAATCTTTAAATACCTCGTCTGCCCACTTAAATAAATTCTATGTGACCTTTGATAAGATAAAGGAAAAAAAGTTTGACGGTCTTATCATAACGGGAGCGCCCGTGGAACAGATGGAATTCGAGGAAGTGGATTACTGGGACGAGCTGGTTAAGGTGATGGACTGGTCGGTCACAAACGTCACCTCCACCTTCCATATATGCTGGGGAGCCCAGGCCGGTTTATATCATCACTACGGCATTAAGAAATACATGCTCGATAAAAAGATGTTCGGAATATTCGAGCATAGGGTCAGCAACAGAAAGATCCCCATAGTAAGGGGATTTGACGATATCTTCTTAGCGCCTCATTCAAGGCATACGGAAGTTCGCCCCGAGGATGTCCATGCATGTAAGGATCTTACGGTCCTTGCCGAATCCGATATCGCGGGAATATATCTCGTGATGGCGGAAGAGGGCAAGCAGATCTTCGTGATGGGCCATTCCGAATACGACAGATACACTTTAAGAGATGAATATTTCAGGGATTTAAATAAGGGTCTTCCGATCGAGATCCCCTATAATTATTTCCCGGATGACGATCCCGAAAAGAAACCCTATCTCCAGTGGAGGAGTCATTCCAATAATCTATACTGCAACTGGCTTAATTATTACGTTTATCAGATCACGCCGTACATCCTGTAGTCTTTACTTTTAGCCCCTTTTATGATAAAATTTCCTTCGGGTAATTTTATATAAAAAGGGGTTTTATTATGGTATCGGAAGGTAAGATCATTATAGGAAAGTCTGAAGAAGGCTTTGTTTCAATCATTCCCAAAATGGCCAACAGACACGGGCTCATAGCAGGAGCCACAGGTACCGGAAAAACGGTCACGCTAAAAGTACTGGCGGAATCTTTTTCCGATATGGGTGTACCCGTTTTCCTTGCCGACGCAAAGGGAGACCTGGCGGGATGTATCAACGAAGGGGCCGAAAATGAAAATGTAAATAAAAGGATCGAAGCGTTGGGCCTTGATGAGACAGGTTTTTCCTTCGCAAAATATCCGGTCACATTCTGGGATGTGTACGGTGAGGGCGGAATCCCCCTTCGTACCACGATCTCCGAAATGGGACCGCTTCTTTTGTCCCGTATCTTAGATCTTAACGACACACAGTCGGATCTTCTGACCGTGGCGTTTAAGATCGCAGATGACGAGAATCTCCTTCTTACGGATACAAAGGACTTAAAGAGCATGCTCTCTTACATGGGAGATCATGCTTCGGAGTATTCCATGAAATACGGGAATATTACAAAGCAGTCCCTTGCAGCGATAATAAGGGGTGTCGTTGCCCTTGAGAGCGAGGGAGGAGAGCTCTTTTTCGGAGAGCCCGCCCTTAACATAAGAGATATGATAGCAACAGATGAGAACGGAAAGGGCAAGCTCTTTTCACTTGACTGCAGGAAGCTTATGTTAAATCCCCGCATGTATGCGACTTTCCTTTTGTGGATGCTCAGCGAACTTTTTGAGACTCTTCCCGAAGTTGGAGATCTTGAAAAGCCCAGGATGATATTCTTCTTTGACGAAGCGCACATGCTCTTTGAAGATGCACCGAAAGTATTATTGTCCAAGGTTGAGCAGGTAGTAAAGCTTATAAGGTCTAAAGGCGTGGGAATATACTTTATCACACAGAATCCTTCGGATATTCCGGACGGCGTGCTCGCGCAGCTGGGGAATAAGATCCAGCATGCACTTCATGCATATACGCCCGCCGAGAGCAAAAAGGTAAAAGCCGCTGCGGATTCCTTCAGAGAGAATCCCGCCTTTTCGACCATTGATGTTCTTGAGGAACTTGGAACGGGTGAGGCGCTTGTTTCGGTACTTGACGAAAAGGGTGTTCCCGGGATAGTGCAAAGATGCGTGATCCTTCCTCCGAGAAGTCAGATGGGAGCGATAAGCGATGAAACAAGAGATCAGGCGATAAAAGCTGATATCTTATATATAAAATATTTTGAGAGTGTCGATAACGATTCTGCTTATGAATTCCTTTTAAGAAAAGGTATAGAGGAAAAGGAAGAAGCCGACAGGATAAAAGAGGAAGAGGCACTTACAAAGCAGAAAGAAAAGGAAGAGGCTGCAGCTTTAAAGCAGAAAGAGAGAGAGGAAGCTGCGGCATTAAAAGCTGCCGAGAGAGAAGAGGCGGCAAAAATAAGAGCCGAAGAAAGAGAGAAGGCAGCAGCATTAAAGAAGGCAGAGGCCGAGCAGGCGAAGAAAGACAGGGCAAAAAAGAGCGCCATTAAGAAAGTCGGTTCTTCCGCGGCAGGTACCGTTGGCAGGGAATTCGGAAAGCAGGCAGGAAAAGCCATAGGCGGCAAGTTCGGAAAGACTCTCGGAGGAAACGTGGGAGCAGCCCTTGGCAGAGGCCTTTTGGATACATTGTTTAAGCTGTGACATCTGAGCACGGAAAGGCGGCGGTTAGATGAAGTATAAAGCATTACTGGTTGGCAGGAATCTGGAAGTCATCGAGGATTTTTTTACTCAGCCTCATAATTATCTGGAACTGGAATCATCTTCATTAAGAACGGAAGATGTAATTAATCATTTAAAATATTATAAGCCGCATGTAATGGTATATTGCGTACGAAGCGAGAATAAAGAAGCTATGGGCTTAATTGCATCTTACGCAAAAGACGGACTCCCCCTTGTTGTCGTCGGAGATCCCGAGGATTGTCTGGAATTTGATAATACAAATGCAAATACTGCCGATCTTATCCTTCAAAGACCCATACCGATCGAAGAGATAGAAGATCAGATCTTAGATCTCATGCAGGAGAAAGAGATAGACCCCGAACACAGGATGGAAAATGTGGCAGAAAGCGATGATGTAAAGACACCTGAACCGGTCGTTTCGGTACCGGCACCTTCTTTTTCACCATCACCAAGTATCCTGGATCTTGCCAGGAGGAAACACGTCCTTGTCATAGACGATGATCCCGGTAATCTTAAGATGTTAAAAGAGCAGCTGCATGATGAATATGATGTGGGCATAGCTCCGAGCGGAAAAGTAGCGATGCGTTTCCTTGAGAATAAGCCCACAGACCTTATATTACTTGATTATGAAATGCCGGAGGAGGACGGCCCTACCGTAATGACAAAGATCCGTCAGCTTCCGGCTCATAAGAATACACCGATCGTTTTCCTTACGGGCATAACCGACAGAAACAAGATCCAGAAAGCACTTGTGCTTAAGCCCCAGGGTTATCTGTTAAAACCTATCGAACAGCGAAAGCTGATGCAGACCATCAAAAGCCTCATAGGCTGATAAAGGCGGATCTATGGCGAAACATACCGAAATTAACATTAATGCTCCGGATATGGGGAAAAAGAGCGGGGAGATCGATTTACTTGAGCTCCTCGATTCCGATACGCTGCAAAAGCTTCAGGATGCGTTCTCCGATCTGGTAGGAGTAGCTGCGATCACAACCCGGGCAAACGGTTCTCCGGTAACCCAGGGATCCAATTTTTCGGATTTTTGCTTTAAATATACAAGAAATACAGAGCTTGGCCGCGAAAGATGCGAATATTGTGATATGTACGGAGCCGAGCTCGCGCTTGAGAATAAGTCCTCTGTTTCATATTATTGTCATGCGGGGCTTATCGATTTTTCCGCGCCTATAATGGCAGGTGATGAAATGGTAGGTTCCTTTACCGGCGGACAGGTCCTCACAGAGCCTCCGGATGAAGAAAAGACCAGGTCTATCGCCAAAGAACTCGGTATCGATCCCGATCTCTACTGGGAAGAGATACAGAAGGTAAATATCATAAGTGAAGAGGATATCACCAAAGCGACGGATTTCCTTTATACCCTTGCAAATATCCTTTCGGATATGGCCTATACAAAATATCTTTTAGTTGATGCAGCCAAGGAATTAAAGGCATCCGCAAAGATGAAATCGGATTTCCTTGCCAATATGAGCCACGAGATAAGGACCCCTATGAATGCCGTTATCGGTATGGCCGAGATGGCGCTTAGAGAGAATCTGACTCCCGCAGCAAAGGAATATCTCGCTCAGATAAAATCATCAGGCAAATCACTTCTTGCGATAATAAATGATATACTTGATTTTTCCAAGATAGAATCCGGAAAGATGGATATCGTACCGGTGGAATACGAAACGCTTTCCGTATTTCATGATGTTTCAAATATGGTGATGACACGTCTTGCGGATAAGAATGTGGAATTCATCTTAGACATCGCTCCCGACATCCCGCTAACGATGTTCGGTGATGATAACCGCATAAAGCAGATAGTATTAAATCTTGCCAACAATGCGGTGAAATTTACAAATGAGGGCCAGGTTCGCATAAGAGTCGAAGCATTAAAGATGCCCCAGAACATGACTGAACTCCAGATAGCGGTAGAAGATACCGGTATAGGAATAAAGCCCGACGAGATAAGCCGTATATTTGAATCCTTCCAGCAGGTAGATACAAAACGAAACAGAAATGTCGAAGGAACGGGCTTAGGCCTTGCGATATGCAAGAATCTTGCATCCGCGATGGACGGTAAGCTCTGGCTTGAGAGCGAATACGGAAAGGGAACGACTTTCTATGTTACGCTCCCCCAGATGATAGTCGACGATACACCGAGCGTTGATATGACCCCGGTCAAAAACACCTATGTGATGTCACTTTTCAGGAATTCCTATATGACCGGGCAGATGGGTGAAGACTGCGGGAAATTAAACGTTCCGTACATCAAGTTTTTAAACATAAAGGAACTTGAAAGATTCGATGAGAGAGTCAGAGAAAAATTCGGAAGGAGTTTAGATCCCGAAAAAGATGAGATATTCCTTTTCTTAGATAAGGCATCCCTGACTCCCAGATGTGAGGAATTCTTATCTGAATATACTTACATAAAGCCCGTGATGGTCGTTGACTTCAGCACTACGATGGATACGAGCGAGGATATTATCATGGTAAGCAAGCCTTTGTCCGTCATGCAGATATCCAGGATAATCCATCATGAGGATATCGCAGGTAATATCAATATCGAGGATGATGAGACTGTTTTCTATGCACCTGATGCGAACATCCTTATCGTAGATGATAATGCCATAAACCTTACAGTTGCGGAAGGTCTCCTGGAGCCGCTAAAGATGAGGATAGATACGGCTCAGAGCGCGAAAGAAGCACTTTCAAAGCTGGATAATCCCGAGAAGAAATATGATATAATCTTCATGGATCATATGATGCCCGAGGTCGACGGCGTTGAAGCGACCAGACTTATCAGGCGTTTCCATCCCGACTATGACGATGTTCCGATCATCGCTCTTACGGCCAATGCCGTGGAAGGAGCCAGGAATCTTTTCTTAAGAGAAGGCATGAACGACTTTGTCGCCAAACCGATCGAGGTCAGGATCATCACGCAGAAGGTAAAGCAGTATCTTCCGGTTGAAAAGATATTAAAGACCTACAATAAAGCAGACGAAGAAAGACGAAACGATGCAGGGCTCGAAATACCGGTGATAGACGGGATCGATACGGAAAATGCCGTCAGGATGCTCGGCGGAGTCAAGCTTTTTGACAGTGTCATAAAGGAATATTACAGGACAATAGAGAAAAAACACAATAAGATCAATGATCTTTTTGAGAATGAGGACTGGAAGAATTATACGATCGAGGTCCATGCATTAAAGAGCTCATCAAGGCAGATCGGATGTAATGATATTGCGGATGCGGCGATGGCACTTGAAAAAGCCGGAAATGATAATGATATATCTTATATAAAAGAGCATAACAAAGAAACGATGGATAAGCTGATCGCGCTTAAGGAGGCTCTTAAGGATTACTGCGAAGAAGAAACGGTCGCAGTAAGTGATAAAGACAAAAAGAACATCGACAGCGATAAGAAAAACGAAGCATTTGCGAAGTTAAGGGAAGCGCTCGAGAACCTGGATATGGATATGATGGAGGAGATAATGGATGATCTCCACAATTACAGGCTTGAAGGCGCACAGGCGGATATGTTCAGTAATCTTAAAGAGGCTGTGGCTGACATAGACTTTGACAGATGCGAATCCATTCTTGATGAATGGATAAAGATAGAGGAATAAAAATGTCTAAATTCAATGTTTCGACAATGAGATGCAATGTCTGCGGGAGAGAGAACGAGGTAACGATCCTTACTCAGGCGCAGAGCAAGGGAACGGCGGATCTGGATTTCAGGCCGGCCGAAGTAAAAAGGAGCGCCATGCCGCTCTGGATAAAAAAATGCGATTATTGCAGGAATGTTTTTTCCGTTACGGATCCCATGCCCGATGTTCCGGAAAAATATGTGGATTCCAAGGAGTATATCAACTGCGGAGGTATAGCGGGCCTTCCTGATCTTGCGAAGAAATATGTCCGCATAGCCCTTATCTACAGGAAAGGCGGAGAATACAAACGTGCCGGAGATGCCTATCTGTGTGCCGCATGGGCCTGCGATGATGAGAAACTGGATGTTACGGCATCCACCTGCAGAAAGAAAGCGCTTGAATGCTATAACGAAGTAAACGGAAAGAAGCTTTCGAAAAGAGAATTAAGCGAGCTTATGCTTCGCATCCTGGATATGCTGAGGCGCTCGGGAATGTTTGAGGAAGCGATAGCATTTTCAAGGGAACTTGATTTTGACAATGAACAGTACTTTAAGATGTGCAAGTTCGGAAGGGAGAAAGCGGAGGCTAAAGATAAGGCCTGCTACAGGATTTCAGACATATGAGAACAGGATTTGACAACGAAAAATACGCCGATATGCAATCAAAACATATCAGGGAGAGAATAGGAAAGTTCGGCGGAAAGCTTTACCTTGAATTCGGAGGTAAGCTTTTTGACGATTATCACGCATCGCGCGTACTTCCCGGTTTCCATCCCGATTCGAAGATAACGATGCTCAAGCAGCTTAAGGATCAGACCGAGATCGTTATCGCGATCAAAGCCGGAGACATCGAGAAGAACAAGGTGCGCGGCGATATCGGTATCACTTACGATATGGATCTTTTAAGGCTCGTAGATGCTTTTACCAACAACGGACTTTATGTCGGAAGTGTTGTAATGACGCAGTTTGCCGAGCAGCCTTCGGCCATAGCATATGAAAAGAAATTAAAGGCGCTGGGACTTAAGGTATATCGTCATTATATCATTCCCGGTTATCCTTCCGATGTTCCGATGATAGTTTCCGATGAGGGATTCGGTCGAAATGATTATATCGAAACGACCAGGCCCCTGGTAGTGGTTACCGCACCCGGCCCGGGAAGCGGAAAGATGGCTACATGTCTTTCCCAGCTTTATCATGAGCATAAGAGAGGAATAAAAGCCGGATATGCGAAGTTCGAGACCTTCCCTATCTGGAACATCCCGTTAAATCATCCGGTAAACTTAGCTTACGAGGCGGCTACCGCGGATCTTAATGATGTAAATATGATCGATCCTTTCCACCTTGAGGCTTATAACGAGACCGTGGTCAATTACAACCGCGACGTGGAAGTCTTCCCCGTATTAAAGGCTATCCTTAAGAAGATAATGGGAGAGAGTCCTTATCAGTCACCTACGGATATGGGCGTAAACATGGCCGGTCATTGCATATCCGATGATGAGGCCTGCAGGCAGGCAGCAAATAAAGAGATAATAAGACGCTATTATCAGGCGCTCTGCGATAAGAGAAAAGGCGATTTTGCTGACGGCGCCATCGCCAAGATAAAGCTTCTTATGGAAAAAGCCGAGATCGGAGCTTCGATACGTCCCTGCGTTGCTGCGGCAAATATCAGAGCGGAAGAGACCGGAGGACCGGCGGCCGCCATGGAGATGCCTGACGGTACGATCATGACCGGAAAGACAACATCATTACTCGGTGCATCTTCGGCGCTCATACTTAATTCGCTAAAATATATCGCGGGTATCGATGATTCCGCAAAGCTCATCTCGCCGCAGATAATAGAGCCCATAATGGAATTAAAGGTAAATTACTTGGGAAATCACAATCCGCTTTTACATTTGGATGAAATCCTTATCGCCCTTTCGATCGCGGCGATAGATAATGAAGAAGCAAAGCTTGCCTATGCCCAGCTTCCCAAACTTGCCGGACTTGAGGCTCATTCCTCGGTCATCCTTTCCCAGGTTGATGTTGGAGTCTTCAAAAAACTCGGAGTAAATCTTACCTGCGAGCCGGCATATCAGAATAAGAAACTTTTCCATACCTGACGGTTTTTTGAGCCGTTTGCGAAGGGTTATGCGCCTGCTTGCCCGCTGTTTGCGCCGGGTTACGCGCCGGCCTACGTGCTGCTAGCGCCGGGTTAATCGCCGGCTTGCCCGCGGGTATGGATAAATGAAATAAGAAGGAGAAAACAGAGAATGGAAAGAGAAATACCTTACAAGATCTATCTGAAAGAGGAGGAGATGCCTAAGGCCTGGTACAATATGCGTGCCGACATGAAGAATAAGCCCGCGCCCCTTCTTAATCCCGGCACCGGAAAGCCTTTAAGTGCAGAGGAATTATCGCCGATCTTCTGTGAGGAGCTTGTAAAGCAGGAACTTGATGAAAATACAGCTTTTATCGATATACCCGAGGAGATCAGGAGTTTTTACAAGATGTTCCGTCCCTCGCCGCTCGTTCGTGCATACTGCCTTGAGGAAAAGCTTCAGACTCCCGCAAAGATCTATTATAAATTCGAGGGAAACAATACGAGCGGAAGCCACAAATTAAATTCCGCCATAGCTCAGGCATATTACGCAAAGAAGCAGGGCCTTAAAGGTGTTACCACCGAGACCGGAGCTGGTCAGTGGGGCACGGCACTTTCCATGG
>DMCJ01000006.1 GCA_003446735.1 Lachnospiraceae bacterium
CAATGATAAAGCTTGCGGCAGGGATCGTAACCTTTATCCTTTTCTGCATCTTTTTTACTCTTACGGCCGGTGTTGATTCCATTGGATCAAGGATATCCGATTATTACAGGTTTTCTTCGACGGGAAATACGGGAGGAGGCGTTATCGGCGGGCTTTTGGGGAAAGCCATGTACGACCTTTTGGGACTCCTTGGAAGTGTCGGAGTCATGCTCCTTTTATTTATCATATGCCTGGTTATCCTGACACAGAGATCCTTTATCGGAGGGCTTAAAAGAGGCTCCGGTTTTGCAGCAAGAAGACTTAAGGATGATTATGATAAATATATCGAAAACAGCAGAAGATACGAGCAAGAGCGAAAAGAAGAGCGTTACCTTCGAGAAAAAAGAAGTAAAGAGATCTCGGATGAGGAAGACGATTATATAAACGAAGTCAGAAAAAGAGAAGGACGGCCTTATATAAAGACAAGAGGAACCGGTATCGCTTCCATGGATGATACCGATCTTAGAAACAGCGGAAATGAGAATGAAAAACCCGCGGTAATTAAGGAAAACGATCCGCTTGATCTAAAGAGCGTTTACAGGAAAGAAAAAGAAACTAACGACGATCCCGTATCAAGGATCAGGATAAGAGGTGTAGATGACGTTACATCCGTTGAGAGGATACTTCCGGGTGAGATAGGCGATAACGATAGGGCAAATGAAGATGATGCCTATGAAAGCGAGCCTGTAGTAAAAAGGCCCGCAAGAAGGGTACGAACTTCAGTTAAAGAGCCTTCGGAAGAAAAGCTCTTAGATAAAGCCTATAAGGAAGAAAGCGCAGCAGTAAATCCTGCTCCCTTAAAGCCTGAAAATCCTTCTTTTGACAAGGAAGTAAAGAAAAAAGCCTATAAAGGACCTTATAAATTCCCGCCGCTAAGTCTTTTAAAAAAGGGCAGCCCTTCTTCATCTTCGGATGCTGAATCATTAAGGGAAACAGCCAGAAAACTGACCGATGCCTTAAAGACATTCGGAGTTAACGGAAAAGTAACCGAGATAAGCAAGGGCCCTGCGGTAACGAGATTTGAGGTTCAGCCCGAAGTCGGTGTAAAGGTTAATAAGATCGTTTCTCTTACCGATGACTTAAAGCTTCACTTAGCTGCAAAAGATATAAGAATAGAAGCTCCCATCCCCGGGAAAGCCGCTGTCGGAATAGAGATACCAAACGAAAAAGCCGATCCGGTCTCGTTTCGGGATCTTCTTGAATCAAAAGAATACAGGAATTCCAAAGCCGGGCTTACATTTGCTGTAGGTAAGGACTTAAGCGGCCAGATCATAGTTTCCGATATAGCAAAGATGCCGCATCTTCTTATCGCGGGTTCTACGGGATCGGGAAAGAGTGTCTGCATCAATACCATCATTATGAGCATCTTATATAAATCAAAGCCCGAAGAGGTTAAGCTCATAATGATAGACCCCAAGGTCGTTGAATTATCCATATATAACGGGATACCTCATCTTATGCTTCCCGTAGTCACGGATCCCAAGAAGGCTTCGGCAGCGCTTCAATGGGCAGTTAACGAGATGAGCCGCAGGTATGAAGAATTCGGGCGTGCTAATGTCCGTAATATTCAGGGATTTAATGAAAAAGCCGAAAAAAGCGGCGAGGAAAAGATGCCGCTCATCCTTATCATCGTAGATGAGATGGCCGATCTTATGATGGTTGCTTCAAATGAAGTCGAGGCATCCGTCTGCAGACTCGCACAGCTTGCAAGAGCCGCAGGTATACACCTTGTAATAGCTACGCAGCGGCCAAGTGTTGACGTAATAACCGGTCTTATAAAGGCCAATTTCCCCAGCCGTATCGCATTTGCTGTATCAAGCGGTGTGGATTCAAGGACGATCTTAGATAAGGTCGGCGCCGAGAGGCTTTTAGGTAAAGGCGATATGCTCTTTAATCCTCAGGGGGCGCCCGAGCCCATGCGTGTCCAGGGTGCATTTATCTCCGATGATGAGATAAGCAGCGTCGTTGATTATATCAAAGATCAGGGTATCGGAAACGATGACAGTGATGAGATCGCAAAGCAGATCGATAACATGACGGATTCTTCATCCTCATTTTCTTCGGGAGGATCCGCAGGATCGGATGAAAGAGATCCGCTCTATGTCGATGCGGGGCGATATATCATAGAAAAAGAAAAAGCAAGCATAGGAAATCTTCAGAGAGTGTTTAAGATCGGCTTTAACA
Organism: Lachnospiraceae bacterium; assembly: GCA_003446735.1. Lineage (GTDB taxonomy): Bacteria > Bacillota > Clostridia > Lachnospirales > Lachnospiraceae > UBA2882. Next base: position 2,224 of record DMCJ01000006.1, read on the forward strand.
GAGCCGCAAGGATCATGGATCAGCTCGAAGAAGCAGGTGTTGTAGGTCCGGAAGAAGGAACCAAGCCAAGAAGAGTTTTAATGAAAATGGATCAGTTCGATGAAATGATCTAAAGTTAAGGGTGATCAAATGAAAAGTGATATCGAAATCGCACAGGAAGCTGAATTATTACCGATTACAAAGGTTGCAGCATCTTTGGATATATCCGAAGATGATCTTGAATTATACGGAAAATACAAGGCAAAGCTTTCCGAAGACTTTTTAAAAAAGCTTAAGGATAAAGAGGATGGAAAGCTCATACTTGTTACGGCAATAAATCCCACACCTGCAGGTGAAGGAAAGACGACTGTGACCGTAGGACTTGGAGAAGCGTTCGGAAAGCTTAACAAAAATGCGGTGATAGCATTAAGAGAGCCTTCGCTCGGACCGTGTTTCGGAATTAAGGGAGGAGCTGCCGGCGGCGGATATGCGCAGGTTGTCCCTATGGAAGATATAAATCTTCATTTTACAGGTGATTTCCATGCAATAACAAGTGCAAACAATCTTCTCTGCGCGATGATAGACAATCACATCCAGCAGGGAAATGAACTGAACATAGACACAAGACAGATCATATTTAAAAGATGTCTTGATATAAACGACAGGGCTCTTCGTAATGTTGTCATCGGACTCGGTGCCAAAGCAGACGGCTATGTAAGAGAAGATCATTTTGTAATTACCGTTGCAAGTGAGATAATGGCTATATTATGCCTTGCATCTGATATAAAGGATCTTAAGGAAAGACTTTCAAAGGTCATCGTTGCATACGATATCAACAATAACCCCGTAACAGCAGGAGATGTAAAAGCCGTTGGAGCCATGGCTGCATTATTAAAAGATGCGCTTAGGCCCAATATGGTCCAGACCTTAGAGCATACTCCCGTTTTAGTTCACGGAGGTCCTTTTGCAAATATAGCTCACGGATGTAACTCTGTAAGAGCGACAAAGGCCGCACTAAGGATGGCCGATTACTGTATTACCGAAGCCGGTTTCGGAGCAGATCTTGGTGCCGAAAAGTTTTTTGATATCAAGTGCCGCCTTAGCGGATTAAAGCCCGATGCTGTAGTATTGGTTGCAACTGTAAGAGCTTTAAAGTATAATGGCGACGGAGATTTAAAGAAAGGCATTGTAAATTTAGGTAAACATATCGAGAATTTAAGACTGTATAAGGTTCCCGTTATCGTAACCTTAAATGCTTTTTCCGATGATACCAAAGAAGAATGGGATTATATCAGTGATTACTGCAAAAATGCCGGTGCATCTTTTGCTCTTGCCAAAGTATGGGAAAAGGGCGGAGAAGGCGGCATCGATCTTGCCAATGAAGTATTAAGGGTACTTACTGAGGAAGAAAGCTCATTTATGCCTCTTTATCCCGATGATATTTCCTTAAAGGAAAAGATCGAAACGGTAGCAAAGAAGATATACGGAGCAGACGGTGTTGAATTTGCACCATCAGCTTCCAAATCTCTTAAAAAAATAAGTGATCTTGGTTACGATAAGCTTCCCGTATGTATGGCAAAGACGCAGTATTCGCTATCGGACGATCCTTCTTTACTCGGAAGGCCCGAAGGTTTCACGGTCCATGTAAGGGATATATATGTTTCGGCAGGAGCCGGATTTGTAGTTGTTCTTACCGGAAATATAATGACCATGCCCGGACTTCCCAAGCAGCCCGCGGCTTATCGCATAGATGTTGATGATAACGGAAAGATAACCGGTTTATTCTAAGTTCTTAATTAAGATTGGAGTTACAGATGGCAAAGATCATAGACGGAAAAGAAATATCAAAACAGGTAAAAGACGAACTTAAAGATAAGGTTTCGGCTTTAAAAGCGGAAGGAAAAGAGATATGCCTTGCAGTCATCCAGGTCGGTAACGATCCCGCAAGCACTGTTTATGTCGGAAATAAGAAAAAAGCCTGTGCCTATATAGGTATCGGATCCAAGTCCTTTGAGCTTTCAGAAGAAACCACGCAGGATGAACTGCTTAAGCTCATAGATGATCTTAATAAGGATGAGAGCGTAAACGGGATCTTAGTCCAGCTTCCGCTTCCTTCTCATATCGATGAAAATGCCGTTATAGATGCGATTTCTCCCAAGAAAGATGTTGACGGATTTCATCCCGAAAATGTGGGCGCGATGATGATAGGCAAAAAGGGATTTCTTCCCTGCACACCCGCCGGTGTTATAGAGCTCTTAAAAAGATCCGATATCGAAATGTCGGGAAAAAGATGTGTCGTTATCGGCAGGAGCAATATAGTCGGAAAGCCCATGTCCATCCTTATGTTAAGGGAAAATGCGACCGTTACGATCGCACACTCCAAGACAAAAGACTTACCCTCGCTTTGTAAAGAAGCGGATATACTGATAGTTGCAGTCGGAAAGCCCAGGATGATCGATGCCTCCTATGTAAAGGAAGGCGCGTGCGTCATAGATGTGGGTATCCACCGCGACGAAAACAATAAGCTTTGCGGAGATGTTGATTATGATAAGGTATCGCCCATAGCCGGTGCCATTACGCCCGTACCCGGCGGCGTAGGTCCTATGACGATCGCAATGCTTATGAAAAACTGCGTCGAGAGTATCTGACGTATTTTTGGAGAATTAAATGAAATGTCCTCACTGTGGCAGTGAGATGAAAAATGAGCAGGTCTTTTGCGAGGTCTGCGGTAAAGAGCGGCTTTTGGTGCCGGTATTTGAGCCTGAGATAGAAGAGACTGTTGAGCAGTCGATGTCCGATATAGTTAAAGAAATCGACCCCGATGCCGCAAATAGTGATACTGCCGAAGAAGATAAATTAAATAATACAGACAGTAATACGGATGCATCAGATAATAAGAAAAACAGCAGGCTTTCCGGAGGCAGCTTCTGGATAAGCGTGCTTGTTATGGTGCTTATCGCCATATGTGCTTTTTCGATAATCTTTTTCTCATTCTATCAGAATTCGTTTGAATATCAGATGGACAGAGCCTGGGAGGCTTTTAATAACAAAAAGTACGAAGAAGCCATTAAATTTGCCGATTCAGCGATCGCGATCGATGAAGAATCACTCGAGCCAAGACTACTTAAGATCTCGGTTTATGAAGTCCTTGGCGAGACAGATACCGTAATAGAAAGATGCCTTGCTTTCCTTAAACGCGATCCCGAAAACGAGCAGATATACAGGAAGCTTATTTCCATCTATATCGAAAACGAGCAATATGTGGCTCTTAATTCTCTGCTCATGGATTGTCCGATATCTTCACTTGTTGAAGAATACCGCGAATTTACATCCTTCCCTCCCGAATTTGACATGGAAGAGGGAGAGTATGATGAGAGCATAAGCGTTAAGCTCTTAGAGATCGGGAACGGATCGATATTTTACACCTTAGACGGAAGCGATGTGTCCGAATATTCCACAAGATATGAAGGACCGATAAAGCTTGAGTCGGGTGAATATATCATAAATGCGATATATATAAATACCTACGGGCTTGTAAGCAAGGCTGTTACAAGGACTTATATCATAGATAAGAACATGGATCTGGATCTTCAGATCGAGCCCGATTCCGGAGAATACGAGACTCCCGAGCTTATCAAGGTCGATATCCCTGACGAGAATTATACGGTATATTACAATATCGGAAAAAAAGATCCGACCCTGGATTCACCGACATACACAAAACCTATCTTCATGCCGCTTGGAGATAATGAGATAAGGTTCATGATGACCGATGAGAACGGTAATCAGAGCGATGTCGTAACAAGAAATTACAAGCTTAATATAAAGAGTGACTATTCCAAGGAAGATGCCATACAGCAGGTAACCTTAAATATGATCATGCGCGGTGAGATCATAGACGGAAACGGCACCATGATAGGTACGACCGATGTAAAGGAATATCATTATGACGGGGTCGCAGCCGATGACGAGGGAAGGACGTTCTATCTGGTTTCCGAATTTATAAAGAGTGAAGGATCGGGAGCCATAAGGACCGGAAACACATTTGCATTTTCGGTTACCGACGGACTTATATATAAAGCAAAGATCTCTGATGATTCAGAACTTTCCATTGAAGGTTTTTGATCGTATATAAATATCTTTATTCTGAAAGGAGAGAATAAATGTTTAAGATTATAAGGAGTGAGAAACTCTCGGATGTCATCTATCTTTTTGAGGTAGAGGCAAAGCGTGTTGCAAAGGCATGTCTTCCGGGACAGTTCGTGATCGTAAGGCAGGATGAGGATTCGGAACGTATCCCTCTTACAATCTGTGATTATGATGCAGTTAAGGGCACTGTCACGATCGTTGTTCAGACGATAGGTGCGAGCACGAATACCATGAAGAACTTGAAAGCAGGAGATTTTTTCAGGGATTTTGTGGGTCCTTTAGGTCAGCCTTCCGAGTTTGTTCACATGTCCAAAGAGGAACTTTCAAAGGAAAGCATTATATTTGTTGCAGGAGGTCTTGGTACCGCGCCCGTTTATCCCCAGGTTAAATGGCTTTCCGAAAACGGTATCAAAGCCGATGTTATAATCGGTGCTAAGACAAAAGACCTTGTCATCTATGAAGAAGAGATGAAGAAAGTCGCAGGAAATGTATATGTTACCACCGATGACGGTTCATACGGCAGATCCGGAATGGTAACAAAGACTCTTACCGATCTTGTAAAAGAAGAGGGCAAAAATTATACCAAGTGCGTAGCGATAGGTCCCATGATAATGATGAAATTTGTCT
>DMCJ01000068.1 GCA_003446735.1 Lachnospiraceae bacterium
CAGGAGCAGGTAATGCAGATCGTCCGCGATCTGGCGGGATATACGATGGGCAGATCCGATAATGTGCGCCGTGCCATGAGTAAGAAAAAGGGCAGCGTCATGGAATATGAGCGCGGCATATTCATATACGGAAACAAAGCCGAGATAGAGGAAGCAAAGAAAAACGGACTTCCCGAAAACGAATGGCCCGCATATGTGCCCGGATGCGTTAATAACGGCATATCCGCTAAGATCGCCGGATCGGTCTATGATATGATGATAGACTTTGCAAAATACGGATTTAACAAATCACATGCGGCATGCTATGCGGTAGTCGCTTATCAGACGGCTTACCTTAAATATCACTATCCCGAAGAATATATGGCAGCTCTGCTTACGAGCGTCATTGAAAATGCCGGCAAGGTCACTTTCTATATCATGACCTGTAAGAATATGGGGATAAAGATACTGCCTCCCGATGTAAACGAAGGTCTTTCCGGATTTTCCGTAAAGGACGGTTCTATCGTCTATGCTCTTTCCGCGATAAAAGGAGTCGGAAAGGGAATAGTGGATGAGATAGTAAAGGAAAGAGAAGCATTCGGTCCTTTCAGGGATCTGGCGGATTTTATTAAGCGGATGTCGGATTCCGAGATAAATAAAAGACTCGTGGAAAACTTCATAAAAGCCGGAGCCTTTGACTGTTTCTCCGGAACAAGGAAGGAAAAACTCACTGTATATGCAGAGATAATGGATAAAGTCTCAAAGGATAAAAAGAGCGGTTTTGAAGGACAGATATCCCTTTTTGACATCGCCTCGGATGAGGAGACAAAAGCTTCCTTCGATATAAAGATACCGACCCTTGGTGAGTTCGATAAGTCTGTGCTCCTTGAATACGAAAAAGAAGTTATAGGCTTTTATGTAAGCGGACATCCCTTAGAGGGAGATACTGCTCTTTTAAAGAAGCATGCATCGGCCATTACCGCTGATTTTGTCCTCGATGAGGAAACGGGAAATACCATCGTTAAGGACGGAGAGAGAAAGAAGATCGGCGGAATGATATCCGACAAAACGGTCAAATATACCAGGAATAACCAGATCATGGCCTTCGTTACTTTGGAAGATCTGTACGGGACTGTGGAAGTCATCGTATTTCCCAAGGTATACGAAAAATATTCTCATATATTGAATGAAGAATCCAAGGTCTTCATATCCGGAAGAGTGAGTGTAGAAGAGGATAAGGATGCAAAGCTTATCGCAGAGGATGTCAGACTCTTTTCCGATATGCCCAGGACATTATGGATCAAATTTGCCGATATGGAAGCATTTGAGAAGGCAAAGGATGATCTTTATGAGACGCTTCGTCCTTACAGGGGAGAAGGGGATTCAACAGTGAACATATACTGTGAAAAGGAAAAGAAATTAAAATCCTCAAAGGGAAGGGAAAATATAAAACTCACCGAGCCTCTGCTTTCTCTTTTGGCAGGCATCTACGGAGAGGAAAACGTAAAGCTTTCATGATAAGTCTTGTTAAGAGAAGAAAAAAGGTTTAAAATAAAAGACGGCTTTTTTAACCGGAGGTAAATATGGCAAATAAGATAGAAACAATAGGAATACTTACAAGCGGCGGCGATGCACCCGGAATGAACGCAGCCATCAGAGCTGTGTGCAGAAAGGCGCTTGTTAACGGAGTTAAGGTAAAAGGCATAAAAAGAGGATATGCAGGTCTTCTTGCCGAAGATATCGTAGATATGGACAGAAGAAGCGTATCCGATATCATCCAGAAGGGCGGTACCGTATTGGGAACTGCCAGATGCAGCGAATTTCTTACCGAGGAAGGCCAGATAAAGGGTGCCGAGGTCTGCAGGAAGCACGGTATCGACGGAATAGTCGTTATAGGCGGAGACGGATCCTACCGCGGAGCTTTAGCGCTTTCCAAGCACGGGATAAATACGATCGGTATTCCCGGTACCATCGACCTTGACATAGCATGTTCCGATTATACCATTGGATTTGATACAGCCATCAATACGGCTATGGATGCTATTGATAAAGTAAGAGATACGTCATCTTCCCATGAAAGATGCTCCATAATCGAAGTAATGGGACGTAATGCAGGTTATATCGCATTATGGTGCGGTGTTGCCAACGGCGCCGAGGATATACTGCTCCCTGAGAAATATGATTACAACGAGCAGGAGATCATCAACAATATCATCAATAACAGGAAGCTCGGCAAGAAGCATCATATAATCATTAATGCCGAAGGTATAGGACATTCCACCTCAATGGCAAGACGTATCGAAGCTGCTACCGGAGTAGAGACAAGAGCCACGATCTTAGGATACATGCAGCGAGGCGGAAGCCCCACATGTAAGGACAGATATTACGCATCCGTTATGGGAGCCTATGCGGCCGATATCTTATGCGAAGGCAAGACGAACCGTGTCATAGCTCACCACGGCGGCGAATTTGTGGATTTTGATATCGACGAAGCTCTTGCGATGGAAAAGACTATCGACGAATATCAGTATCAGATAAGCCTGGATCTTTCAAAATAGGAGCATATATGATCACTTCCCCTGTAAACCCGGGAATAAAGCGGGTTATCAGATTAAGAGACAAAGCTAAAGAGAGAGAAAAAGAAAACGCCTTTGTAACAGAAGGCGTTAAGCTTTTTTGCGAAGCACCTTCTCATCTTCTTATGAGCGTATATTATTGCAGGGCTTTATTAAGGGATGAGGATGAGAAAATAGTAAAAGCCCGTATCGATGAGCTTAAGAAAGATGAGGGCTGCAGGGCTGTATTCGAGGAGACCGACAAGGAAGTCTTCCTTAAGATGTGTGATACAAAGACTCCTCAGGGAGTAATATGCATAGTATCCATCCCTTCATATGATGAAGATATCATATTTGATAAAGAAAACGGGCTGTATTTAATTTCCGAGGGAATAAGAGATCCCGGAAACATGGGAACAGTCATAAGAACTGCGGAATCCGCAGGGGTTACGGCTGTTATTTTAATAAAGGGGTCGGCGGATCCCTATCAGCCTAAATGTATCAGGTCGACAATGGGCAGCATATACAGGCTTCCTGTTATATATATGGAAGATACCGATACGCTTCTTTCCTTATTAAAGAAGAAAGGGATCACATCATATGCGTCAAGTCCGGCTGCAAAGAACAGTTTTTATGAGGAAGATTTCAGAGGGAAAACGGCTTTCTGGGTCGGAAATGAGGCACTCGGACTGTCCGAAAATGCTTTAAACGGTGCTGACAGGAAAATTCTCATCCCTATGGAAGGAAGTGCCGAGTCCCTGAACGCCGCTGTTTCTGCGGGTCTTCTGATGTATGAAGCTTTGCGCCAAAGG
>DMCJ01000104.1 GCA_003446735.1 Lachnospiraceae bacterium
CACATTCAAGGAACAGGAGATCGGTGAAAAGATAAAGGAACAGTTAACAGGAGCGGATCCTGCCGACGATTAAAGGTAGAAAGATGGATAATACAAAGGAATTTATCGCATTAAGAGATATACTCGTAAGAGTGCTCGGCGTATATGAGAATGAAGTTACCCTTGATGCTTCGTTCAAAAAGGACCTTGCAGCAGATTCGCTGGATCTGTATCAGGTCCTGCTTGAGATAGAAAAGGAATTTGAGATCAGGGTCGATGAAGAAGCTCTTTTAAGGATCGAGACCGTAAGGGATGCGATCAACTATATAATCGCAAGCAGAAAGTAAAAGGGAAGACGGACCGGTCATGTACGAAAACATAGGGGAACTCGAAAACAAAATAGATTATCATTTTAAGGATATATCGCTCCTTAAGCAGGCGCTTACGCACAGCTCGTTTGTTAACGAACAGAAGATAAACAAGGTTCAGTGTTATGAAAGGGTCGAATATCTCGGGGATGCAGTATTAGAGCTCGTAAGCAGTGATTACTTTTTCAGGAATCACCCGGATGAAAACGAGGGAAGCCTTACCAAGATGAGGGCGGCGGCCGTATGCGAGCAGGCTCTTGATATAACCGCAAACGATCTGGATCTCGGAAGCTATATGGTCTTTGGCCGCGGAGAGAGACAAAGCGGAGGAAATAAAAGAGCTTCGATAGTGGCGGACTGTGTTGAAGCGATAATCGGAGCCATATATCTGGATTCCGGCCTTGATGAAGCAAAACGTTTTATCATGAGTTTCGTCCTTAACAATCTGGATAAGAAGAGACTTTTTTATGACGCCAAGTCCGTTTTACAGGAAAAGGTCCAGATGAACAAAAACGCCGTGCTTTCCTATGAACTGGTTAAGGAAGAAGGACCCGAGCATGACAAGGTTTTTACTTTTGACGTAAAGCTCGACGGAAAGGTCATAGGAACCGGATGCGGTAAAAACAAGAAAGGCGCACAGCAGCAGGCAGCTTATAACGCACTGCTTAACATACAGGATTAAAACATGTATTTAAAGAGCATTGAGATTCACGGATTTAAATCATTTGCAAACAAGATAGTACTCGGCTTTAAACCGGGTATCACGGGTATCGTAGGCCCTAACGGAAGCGGTAAGAGTAATGTTGCCGATGCAGTCCGCTGGGTGCTTGGCGAGCAGCGTATAAAGCAGCTTCGTGGCGCCAGCATGCAGGATGTCATTTTTGCGGGAACCGAGAGCAGAAAGCCCTTAGGCTATGCTTATGTTGCGATCACGATGGATAATTCCGATCATTCACTTGCGATAGATTTCGAGGAAGTGACCATAGCCCGTCGTCTGTACAGATCGGGTGAATCGGAATACCTTATAAACGGTACACCCTGCAGATTAAAGGATGTGAATGAGCTTTTCTATGATACCGGTGTAGGTAAGGAAGGCTATTCGATCATCGGACAGGGCCAGATCGAGCTTATCTTAAGCGGTAAACCCGAGGAGAGAAGAGAGCTCTTTGATGAGGCTGCAGGTATCGTTAAATACAAGAGACGTAAAAACAATGCCGTTAAAAAATTAGAGGATGAAAAGACCAACAAGGTCAGAGTTCGCGATATCTTAACAGAGCTTGAGCGCCAGGTCGGTCCTCTTGAAAAACAGGCTGAAAAGGCAAGAGAGTTCCTTAATAAAAGAGAAGAATTAAAGAATATAGATGTAAATGTATTCCTGCTTGAAAACGAGAAGCAGACAGAAGAACTTTCCGGCTTTTCGGAAAAGCTCGAAACCGCGAAAAAGTCTTTGGAGGAAACGAAGACCAGGTTTGAATCAATAAAAGGTGAATACGAAAGCGCAGAGAGCCAGATCGAAAAGCTCGAAGAGCTCATAAACGAAAAAAGACAGGAACTCTCATCCGTAGGAGATACCAGATCCAAGCTTGAAGGAGAGGTCATCCGATTAAAAGAGCAGATATTATCCGCATCCGATAACGGCGAGCATTTCGAAAAGAGAAGGAAAGCGCTCCAGACCCAGATCGCGGAAAAGGATAAGGAATTAAAAGAAGTCCTTAAGAACAAAAAGGAATTCGATGATCAGTTAAAGGAACTAAACGATAAAAAGAGCGAAGCCTTAAACAGATTAAACGAATTAAGAAATAAGACGGAAGAATTAAATGAAAAGATAGAAAACGGCAAGAGCGCGATCATCAAAGCGCTTAATGACCGGGCCGGGATAAAGTCAAGGCTCTCCGGATTTGAGACCCGCCTTGAACAGGTCAATATCAGAAAGGCGGAACTTAATTCCAGACTCCTTCGGGCAAAGAGTGATGAGGCCAGGCATGATGAGGAGATAAATGCCTTAAAGAAGGAATTCGATAAGATAAATGGGGAGATCGAAGATCTTAATAACGAGGAGTCGACTCTTGAAGAAAAGAATCATGAGATAACCGACGAGCTTGCTTTAAAAGATCAGGAATTCAGGGATCTCCAGGTTACCTATCATCAAAAGAAATCAAAGCTCGAAGCCGTAAATAATTTTAACGAGCGTTATGAGGGATACGGTCACTCCGTTCAGAGAGTAATGGAGCATATGGAAGACAACAAGGGGATCATAGGTGTTGTCGCCGATATCATCAAGGTTGAAAAGAAATATGAGATCGCAATAGAAACGGCACTTGGCGGAAATATCCAGAACATCGTCACAAAAGACGAGGATACAGCCAAGGAAATGATCGAATTCTTAAAGAAGAACAGATTCGGCCGTGCCACATTCCTTCCTCTTACGAGCATCAAGGATCCTCAGGAATTCAAGACTCCGGAAGTCCTTGATGAAAAGGGCGTAATAGGTCTTGCCTGTGATGTCGTTAAGACCAAAAAGGAATACCGCGATGTTGCATTATCCATGCTCGGAAGGATCGTCGTAGTCGATAACGTCGATAACGCGGTAAAGATCGCCAGAAAATACAGATACGGGATACGTATGGTCACTATAGAAGGCGAGCTTTTAGTTCCCGGCGGTGCGATAAGCGGCGGCGCATTTAAGAATAAGAGCAATCTTTTAAGCCGTGCAAGAGAGATAGATGAGCTTTCAAAGGAAGTAAAAGAATGTCTCGAGAAGACTGATAAGGTCTTAAATGAGATTGAAAAGATAAAGGAAAAACGCAATAAGATAAGGCGTGACATCGAGGAAGTTAAGGGCAGGATTCAGGAGAAGTTCATCGAACAGAACACGGCCCGTCTTAATGTCATGCAGGCCGAAGAGAAAAAGAGCGAGACCGGAAAAGGCTACGAGGAATTAAAAGAAGAACAGGAAGAGATCGCAAAAACACTTCTTTCCATAGAAGAAGAAAAGAAGGATGCCGACAGGGAACTTGCGGATTCCGAAGCGCTTCAGAAAGAAACCGAAAAGAATATCGAGATCTGGCAGAAGGAAATGGATGAACTCCTTTCCAAAGAGGGCGGCCTTGAAGGCGGGTCCAATGAGATCGAGCTTTCCATCGGAAAGATAAACGAGCGTATCACCTTTGAGCAGATGAACTTAGACCGTATCGAAGGTGAAAAGGAAAGCATAAAGAGAGACCTCGATGAGGTTGTCTACAATAAAGAAAAAGCTCAGAGTGATATCACTGAGAAGAAGGAGCGTATAGAAGAACTTGAAAAGACGATCCGGGCTTCGCATGATGCTCAGAGCGAAAATGAGGGCATATTAAAAGAAAGCGTAGAGAAGAAAGAAGAGCTTTCAAAGAAAGTCAAAGAAGTGATCGGAGAAAGAGAGAAACTGTCAGGTGAGATGAACTCCCTTGATAAAGAGGTGTTCAGATTAAATGCCCAGAAGGAAAGGATAGAAGAAAATCTCGAAGGCCGAATCAATTACATGTGGACCGAATACGAGATCACACTTTCGGATGCAAAGTCACTTCGGGATGAAAGTCTTTCCGACCTTACGGTGATGAAGAGAGATGCTGCCGCATTAAAGGATTCCATTAAGAGACTCGGAGATGTAAATGTAAATGCCATCGAAGAATATCGCGAAGTAAGCGAAAGATATCAGACGATGAATGAGCAGTATACCGATCTTGAAAAAGCCGAGGCTGAATTAAACGGTATAATCGAAGAACTCGATGTACTGATGCGTAAGCAGTTTGAAGAAAAGTTTGCCGAGATAAGAGTTGAATTCGATAAGGTATTTAAGGAACTCTTCGGAGGCGGTAAAGGAACGCTTGAGCTTACCGAAGACGAAGATATATTAGAGGCAGGTATAAGGATAAATGCCCAGCCTCCCGGAAAGAAGCTTCAGAACATGATGCAGTTATCCGGTGGAGAAAAATCACTTACGGCCATCGCACTTTTATTTGCGATACAGAACTTAAAGCCTTCTCCCTTCTGTCTGCTTGACGAGATCGAGGCGGCCCTTGACGAATCGAACGTCGGAAGATTTGCGGGCTATCTACATAAACTCACGAAGCATACCCAGTTCATCGTCATTACTCACAGAAGAGGTACGATGGGAAAGGCCGACAGACTATACGGTATCACGATGCAGGAAAAGGGCGTTTCAACACTTGTAAGCGTGGATCTTATCGATAAGGAGCTTGATGAATGAGCGAAAAAGGATTCTTTTCCAAATTTAAAGACGGACTTGCATATGCACTCCTTAATCCCGAATTCGATGATGATTTCTATGAGGAACTCGAAGAGATCTTAGTCATGGGAGATATCGGAGTAAATACCGCGGAAAAGATAATCGCGAGATTAAAAGAAAAAGTAAAGACCGATTATATCAGAAAGACAGCCGATCTTAAGAATGCACTTATCTCCATTATATCGGAGATGATGATGACTCCCGAGGATGCCTATGATTTTGAAAAGGTGCCTTCGGTGATCCTTCTCATCGGTGTTAACGGAGTCGGAAAGACGACTACCGCGGGAAAGCTCGCGGGCAAGTATAAAAACGAAGGAAAGAAAGTCTTACTTGCCGCTGCCGATACTTTCAGGGCAGGTGCGACAGAGCAGCTTAAGGAGTGGGCATTACGTACGGGCGTTGATATAATCGCATCGGGTGATAATGCAGATCCCGCAAGCGTGATCTATGATGCGGTAAACGCGGCGAAAGCAAGAAATGTCGATATTCTCATCTGCGATACGGCGGGCAGGCTTCACAATAAAAAGAATCTGATGGAAGAGCTTAAAAAGATAAGCCGTATCATCGAAAGAGAATATCCGGGAGTAAAAAGGGAGAATCTCGTAGTTCTTGATGCAACGACAGGACAGAATGCACTTAACCAGGCAAAGGAATTTTCCGAGGTCTGCGATCTTACAGGTATAGTCCTTACAAAGCTCGACGGAACCGCCAAGGGCGGCATCGTGGTCGCGATAGAAGATGAGCTTACCGTTCCCGTTAAATTTGCGGGCGTCGGAGAAAAAGTTTCCGATCTTAAGAGATTTGAAGCCGGGAATTTTGTTAAGGCACTTATGGATAATGATATAAAAGCCGAAGAAGAATTATTTAAAATGGATACGAAAACGGAGAAAATAAATGAGTAAGGAAATGCTGACACTTGAAAGTTTTGAAGATGCGAGCGAGAGAGTCAAGGAAGCCACGCTCCCGACAGAGCTTGTTTATTCCGAATATCTAAGTGAGAGGACAGGGAACAAAGTATATTTAAAGCCGGAGAACATGCAGTTTACCGGAGCTTATAAGGTGCGCGGAGCATATTATAAGATGAGCACGATCTCAAAAGAGGAAAGAGAAAAAGGCATCATCACCGCATCCGCAGGTAACCATGCTCAGGGTGTTGCCTATGCGGCAAAGAGATACGGATGCAAGGCTGTCATAGTAATGCCTACGACCACACCTCTTATCAAGGTCAATCGCACAAAAGGATACGGAGCGGAAGTGATCCTTCACGGCGATGTATATGATGAAGCGTGCGAACATGCATTAAAGCTTGCCAAGGAGAAAGGTTATACTTTTATCCATCCCTTCGATGATGAGGCTGTTGCTACCGGACAGGGATCCATCGCGATGGAGATCGTAAAGGAGCTTCCCCTTGTCGATATCATTTTAGTCCCTGTCGGAGGAGGCGGACTTGCGACCGGAGTTTCCACTCTTGCAAAGCTCCTTAATCCGAAGATAAAAGTGATAGGTGTAGAACCGAGCGGAGCTGCATGCCTTAAGGAATCATTAAAGAATAAAAAAGTGACTACCGTAAAAGAGATTAATACGATAGCCGACGGTACCGCAGTAAGGACACCCGGAGAAAAGATATTTCCTTATCTTTTAAAGAATTTAGACGATGTCATCACGGTAGATGATGAAGAGCTTGTTGTAGCATTCCTTGACATGGTCGAGAATCACAAAATGATCGTTGAAAACTCCGGCCTGCTTACAGTAGCCGCACTCGATCATTTAAAGGTTAAGAATAAAAAGATCGTTTCGATATTAAGCGGCGGTAATATGGATGTGATCACCATGTCATCTGTTGTTCAGCAGGGACTGATATTCAGAGACAGGATATTTACAGTTTCTGTACTTCTTCCCGATAAGCCCGGCGAGCTTCATCGTGTATCAGGTGTCATCGCAGAAGAAAGCGGTAACGTTATAAAGCTCGAGCATAATCAGTTCGTATCTACGAACAGGAATGCAGCGGTTGAACTTCGTATCACCATGGAAGCATTCGGTACCGACCACAAGGAAAAGATAATAAAGAGACTCGAGGATGAAGGGTTCAAACCAAAGGTCGTTCGTACCATGATCTGATATCATTTAATATCATTTATAAATCATTTGTAAAAAAAGGAAATCAAATTTTTTGATTTCCTTTTGATTTGCAAAAAACCCCGTTTGATATGAAAATCAAAATTTTGATTTCCGTTTGATTTGCATTTGATTTAATTTGATTGTGCAAATTGTTTATATAAAGCCTAAAAATACTGTAAATTTCGTGTAATAGTGTATTGCATTTTTGACAATACCGTTATATACTTGTCAAGGTGAAATCATAAACAAGTCTTTTATTGGAAAGTAGAAGGAGGATAAAAATGACTTACGAGGAGATCGTTTCCTATTCAAGAAGAAAGCTTGGCGGTGCCAAGAAAGTTGATACAGCTGATTTTGCTGTTCAGATCAATTTAACCGGTGAAGGCGAAGGCGCTTTCTATGTTGAGGTTAAAGGCGGCAAGGCAAAGGTTGAGCCTTATGAGTATTTTGACAGAACAGCTCTTGTTAATGTAAGCAGTGAAGATTATCTTGCAGTACTTGATGGCAAGAAGGATGTTAAGGAACTTAATGTAGAAGGTGATGCCGATAAGGTTTATGCACTCCTTGCAGTTAAGAAGGCAGCTTCCAAGAAGGCTCCCGCAAAGAAGGCACCTGCTAAGAAGGCTCCTGCAGCAAAGAAGCCCGCTGCAAAGAAGGCACCTGCCAAGAAAGCTCCCGCAGCTAAGAAGCCTGCAGCAAAGAAGGCTCCCGCAGCAAAGAAGCCCGCTGCTAAATAATCAATTTTGATATGATCTTTAAGGCATCGCCGATGGCGGTGCCTTTTTCTTTGCTCACACCCGCTCGATTTTTCTTCTTTCATTTATATATTATCTGTGTTATAATCATTAAGGGGATATACGTGGCATAATGCGGAGGTATACGAAGTAATGAAGAATATTCTGTTTGTTGCATCGGAAGGCGTGCCTTTTATAAAGACAGGTGGTCTTGCCGATGTTGTCGGGTCCTTACCTAAGTGTATAGATAAGGACTATTTTGATGTCCGGGTAATGATCCCGAAGTACTCCTGCATGAAGCAGGAATTAAAGGATCTGATGAAATACCGCACCCACTTCTACATGGATTTTAACTGGAAGAGTGAATATGTCGGTATACTCGAAGCAAAAGTCGACGGCATAACATATTATTTCATCGATAACGAATCTTTCTTTACGGGATTCAAGATCTATTCAGACAATGTACTTGATGAGATCACCAAATTCTCATTCTTTTCAAAGGCAGCATTATCCGCACTTCCATTAATAGGATTCAGGCCCGATATCATTCACTGCCACGACTGGCAG
>DMCJ01000131.1 GCA_003446735.1 Lachnospiraceae bacterium
AATTCCTTAAATTTCTCATTTATCTTATTTAATAAATCTTCATCTATTCCTAATTTCTGCAGTGACTTCAGGGTCTTCTCGGCCTCTTCAGCCACGTCTCCGAGCTTTGCGACCTGTTCGACCATTCCGACCCTGGCACCTTCCCAGAGTCCTTTAAACATATCTTTTACTTTTAGTTTTCCGGTCTTCTTATCTCTGTATAAGTCACGGTTTGCCCATGCGGCACCGGCGACCTCCAGACCCAATTCCGATAATGTGTTTACAAACGCATCAAAGATATTATCTGCAGTATCATCATCTTCACTGTTTAATATTTCCAGCTCATCTATATTAAATGACTTGTTTTGAAGTGCCTCCAGCCCCTTATCCTTTAACTCCAGGAGCACATCCAAGATATCTCCGCTAAGAACATTGACCTGTTTTGACTCAGTTTGATTCTCTTCTTTCTTTTTTCCCTCCTGCATTGTAAAGCCGTTTACAGGCTTATCATCCGCCAGAAAACCTTCGTCGGTTATGGTTATCTTTCCAAGGTTTACTGTGTTTCCTTCGGGATCCGTCATCGTACATCCCGCATGACATATCACGATATTTTCGCTGAAGAATCCTCCTTCGGATATGATCACCGTTCCGTTTTCGGAAACAAAACCGACAGGTCCTACCTCTCCGTTAAGAGTACCGTTTTCATACAGTGACAGATTACTTACTCCGGCCTGGAGCACCTGGGTAAACATTTTGTCATTCCCAAGGGTAAAGATGAGCCTTGCATTCTTTCCGTCGCATACGGCTACGGCCTTACCTCTTTTATCCGTTTTCATGACAATATCAGCCGCAGTAAGATCGAGCACTACTCCGGGCACCAAATGGATAGGAGATACGGTTATCTTATCTCCTGCCTTTCCGGTTACGTTGGTACCTTTTACGGAAAAAGATATCCGTTCATCCAGGAGTTCCCTTGCACCTTCCTTTATCGGAGTCGGCGTTTGCGTTACCCGGCTTGCTTCGTTTTGCTCTCCGACCGCCGGTGCGGACGTGGCATTTCCGACAGAAGCACTTATCAGCGATTCAACATCCGTTATATCCATTCCGAGCGGAGTCGGCGTCCTGCTCTCTATAACCTCTTCGGGTCCACCGACCGTTATATTGGCTGCCGATGCATCACCCGCATCTGTTTCCTGTCTTGTAAAATTCTGTTCAGCTATCCTTGACATAAAGATACTCCAAATACTATAGTTTTCGTTACGTAAAACCTGATTTAATTATATTGACTGCTACTGCCCTTAGCAAGGATTATTTCCCGTAAAAAAACGTTAAAACTTTCTTAATCCTTTCGGATAATGATTCTTTAATATGTTTCCTGCCTGCTTTAAAAGTCCGACGGGATTTCCTTCATATGTAAGGACTTTCCACCCCTTCCCGCTCATATCGGTATTTAAGCTCTCGCCCCTTAGATACCTTATTATTCTTTCATCTCCTGCCGGAATATCTGTCGCATTTTTTATCTCACCTTTTTCAAGCGATAAGACAAACGCATGCGAAGGCTCAAACCTCTCTTTTTTAAATGTCCCTATATGAAGGCCGGGACGAAGCCATTTAAGCGATGAAATGAGCATATCATCAAATCCCTCTGGAAGAAGATAAAGATTATCTCCATAGATCTTTCCTCTTTTTCCCGAAAGTTTATCCATGATATCATCAAGCACATCTTCATTAATGATATCTCCGAGCGTTTCTTTTACGATCTTAAGGATCTGCGGCGATAAAACGCCCTTATCATTCCTTTTTTTCCTATTATCTTTATACGTCTTTTCGCTTCCTTCAGGCAGCATCCTTTCTCCCTGCCTTTTAAGCAGCGCGGCAAAATGTCCTTCTCCGTTAAATTCCCCCGGAAAGAGCCTTTTCGTGGCAACAAGTTCATAATCGGGATGGGTTTCTAAAAATCTCATCGTCACATCCTCGTCCTCTTCTTTTGAGAAAGTGCATGTGGAATAGACAAGATATCCTCCGGGCTTTAACATCCCGGATGCCTCGTTTAAAATGCTCTCCTGACGAAGTGCGCACATCTTTACATTTTCCATACTCCACTCGCTTACGGCTTCCGGATTTTTACGGAACATCCCCTCGCCCGAGCATGGCGCATCAACGATGATCTTATCAAAATATGTCGGGAAGATCCCCGAAAGTCTCTCCGGAGTCTCATTTAAAACGACCGCATTCTTTATACCCATCCTCTCGATATTGCCCGACAGGATCTTACATCTTTCCCTGTGCGGTTCATTTGAGACAAGCAGTCCTTCTCCCTTAAGATAAGATGCCGCCTGAGTGGATTTTCCTCCCGGTGCGGCGCAAAGATCGAGCACCCTCTCACCCGGCTTTATATCAAGAAGAAAGGCCGGCAGCATTGCCGAGGGCTCCTGAATATAATAGACACCCGCATCATGAAAAGGATGCTTTCCGGGAAAGCATTTTTCTTCGTCATAATAAAAGGCACCCTTAAAAAAGGGTACCTCATCTTTTAAGATAAGCCCGCTTTCGCGGAGCATATGCGTATTGTCTGATAAAGATCTTTCATCTTTTGCGAGACTTCCTCTTAAGCGAAGTGCATGGTGCTCCTTTCCTTCGCAGATTGCCTTAATAACAGCATCCGCCTTTTCCGGAAACTGTTCTTTTAAAGAATTTACAAAATCCTCGGGCAGCTTAATCATTAAGAAGTGCCTCTGCCATTTCTTTTAATCTGTCAACATCTCCGTCCTTTAGTGTTGACTTTATCGAAACAACGGGTTCAACTAAGGTCACATCCTTAAAGCCTTCAACAAAGCTCTTCATGACTCTTGCAGCCGAAGGAGCCCATGAGCCGTTCTCTACGAGCGCTACTTTTCTCTTCTGATAAGCCTTAACACTTAATATGTTTAAGAAGGTCTTCATCGGAGGGAAAAGATCGGCATCATATGAGGACGCAAGTAAGATCATCTTATCATATCTGAAAGCATCCTCCACACCCTCGTGAAGGTCGTCGTGAACAAGATCGGTTATACCTATCTTTATCCCTTTCTCTTCAAGTATCTCTCCGACCTTAAGAGCGGCCTCTCTTGTGCCCTTATCATGGATGGACGCAAAGATTATCGCAACACCCTTATCCTCGGGCTCGTAAGCCGACCAGGTCTTATATTTGTGAGTGTAGAAGGACAATTCCTCATTCTGCGGAAGTACGGGACCGTGAAGAGCGCAGATATGTTCTATATCAAGTCCTTCTGCTTTCTTTAAGAGATTCTGAACCTGAGCGCCGTATTTTCCGACTATATTAAAATAATATCTCCTTGCTTCACATGCCCAGTCATCGGCTTTAGCATCCCTTACACCGAACTTTCCGAAAGCATCGGCACTAAAGAGTACCTTTTCCTTTTCTTCATATGCCATCATGACCTCGGGCCAATGGATCATGGGCGCAGCGATAAATGATAATGTATGGCTTCCAAGCGTAAGCTTATCGCCTTCCTTTATGATGACGGTCCTGTCGCTTAAGTCCTCCTCATAGAACTGCTTCATCATATTTGATGCTGCCATGGAAGTGTAGATCTTTATATCCGGATATTTCTCAACTATATCGATAAGAGATCCCGAATGATCGGGCTCCATGTGAAGGACAACGATGATATCGATGCTCTTTCCTTCAGCCGCTTCCTCGATATTCTTAAGCCACTCCCCGGTCACGTCTTCATCTACCGAATCCATTATGCAGAGCTTATCATCCTTTATAAGATAAGAATTATAAGCCATGCCGTCAGGCAGATCATATTGATTTTCAAATAAGACTATGGCGTCATCTTCAACTCCGACATTTATTATATCTTCGGTAACCTTCTCGTACATTGCTCCTCCCGTTTACATGTCCATTTTTATATGTTTGAAATTTTTATTGCCGGATGCATAGTCACCTACGATCTGGCCGTTTCCTTTTAAGATATATTTATAGGTCACAAGCCCTTCAAGTCCGACAGGCCCTCTTGCATGCAGCTTTCCCGTGGATATACCAACTTCCGCTCCGAAACCGTATCTGTATCCGTCGGCAAAACGGGTCGAACAGTTTACATATACTCCGGCGGAATCCACCATCTTTTCAAAATACTGCGCATTCTCCTCATCTGTCGTAAGTATACTGTCAGTATGATGCGATCCGAAGTGATTGATATGCTCTACCGCTTCCTTTACATCGGAAACAACCTTTACAGAGATACAAAGATCATTATATTCGGTATCAAATTCATCCTCTCCCATCTCGGAGATATCGGCATCTATGCCCGATGACTTAAGGATCGTAAGCGCATCTCCAAAGGCTCTTATCCTTACATTTACATCAGCAAGCTCTTTTCCTATTACCGGAAGGAAATCCTTTGCTATACCCTTATGCACCAAAAGAGTCTCTATCGCATTGCATGCTGCGGCATACTGGATCTTTGCATCGATTATGATCGGGATCGCAGCCTTAAGATCCGCTTTATCGTCCACGAACATATGACATATCCCGGCAGAATGACCCATGACAGGTATCTTTGTATTTTCCATTATATATCTGACGAACTTATTTGATCCCCTCGGGATGATAAGATCCACGTCCTTATCGCACTTTAAAAGCTCATTTATCTCGGAATGACTCTCCGCAAGAAACAGGGCATCCTCAGGTATTCCCGCACTCTTTACAGCCTCGGTTATGATCTCAAATAAGATCCTGTTAGAATTAAGAGTCTCCTTTCCGCCCTTAAGTACGGCACAGTTGCCGCTCTTTATACAAAGAGAAGCTACCTGTACCATGGCATCGGGGCGCGCCTCGAATATCACTCCGATCACTCCTATGGGAACGCTTACCCTCTCTAAGATAAGATCATCGTCAAGCATGGTCTTAAGACTCAGCTTTCCGAGCGGATCATTAAGTCCGATAAGTCCCTCGAGACCGGATATGGAATCTCTTAATTTATTCTCATCATATTTAAGGCGCTTTTTAACGGAATCAGCTATTCCTTCCTTATCGGCATTTTCCATATCGATCGCATTAGCCTTAAATATCTCTTCGCGTCTTTCATTAAGACCCTTTGCTATGGATCTTAACGCATCGTTCCTTACGCTTATATCCGATGCCGCCAGAAAAGGCGCACATTTTTTCATTCTTGCCGCAGCTTCTTTTATCTCCATCTTATAACCTTTCGTTATTATGTTCTTACTCTATGATCGTGTCTTCCGATGCATTAAAATAAAACTTCCTGTTATGAGCGATGATCACATCATATACAAGCTTCGGGTCATGTGTTATGAGAGCTGCCTCGCTCTTACTTATCTCCATGCACTTTCCTTCAAATGTGAGGATGAAGCTTCCGTTTTCGTTTTTGATCGTGATCTTATCGTCCATTTACGTTTGCTCCGCATATGATCTTTTGTTGATCTTTTGTCAATTGTTAACCACCGTGATATCTGGGTTGACAATCTCGCATTTCTCTGTTATTCTTTATAATCGACAAAACAAAAAAGGAGAAATACCTATGAATGATATTATAACAGAAACCAATGACTCTGAACAGAAAAAACTTTTTAACCCCGTCGATATGGCCTATATCGGAATGTTTACGGCGCTTATCACCGTCTGCTCGTGGATAAGCATTCCGACAACAATTCCCTTTACGCTTCAGACTTTCGCTGTATTTCTTACCGTAGCCCTCATCGGGAC
Organism: Lachnospiraceae bacterium; assembly: GCA_003446735.1. GTDB lineage: Bacteria > Bacillota > Clostridia > Lachnospirales > Lachnospiraceae > UBA2882. The sequence continues at coordinate 5,714 of DMCJ01000131.1, forward strand.
GAAACGGAGCTTTGTATCGGTCATCATATATATTCTCCTCGGTGCAGTGGGACTTCCCGTTTTCTCGGGCTTTAAAGGCGGCGTCGGAGCACTCCTCGGACCTACGGGCGGATATATAATCGGATTTTTATTTACGGCGCTCATCACCGGTCTTATATTGGATAAATTCGGAAAGAAGATATGGACAGAAGCGATAGCGATGATCGTGGGACTTATCGTCTGCTACGCTTTCGGGACCGTGTGGTTCATAACGGTATACAATAAGGGAAACGAAGCCATCGGACTTATGACGGCACTCTCCTGGTGCGTTATCCCCTATCTCATCCCTGACGGGGTAAAGATAGCGCTGGCGATACTTATCGAAAAGAGGATCGGAAAGTACGTCAGATAAGATGTACGAATATGACGATCAGCAGATATATCAGCAGTACGATATATGCGCTTGCGTCACGCCTATTGTATTTAAGGGGTTTCATCTTGGTGCGTCCTTCGCCGCCGCGATAGCATCTTGCTTCCATCGCAAGAGCAAGGTCGTTCGCTCTCCTGAAGGCTGAGATAAAGAGCGGGATTATGAGCGGCACCATGGCTTTAACTCTCTTTATCATATTTCCCGAGTCAAAAGAAGCACCTCTTGCCATCTGGGCTTTCATTATCTTATCAAGCTCCTCCATAAGGATCGGAATGAACCTTAAGGCGATGGACATCATCATGGCTATCTCATGAACGGGTACCCTTATCTTTTTAAGGAATTTAAGAAGGCTTTCAAGGCCGTCGGTAAGCTCGGTCGGTGTTGTCGTAAGAGTCATGACCGAAGAGCCGGTAACAAGGAGTGCAAGTCTTGCACATAAGAAGAAGCCGTTAAAGAGTCCCTCCTTTGTGACAGACAATCTCCAAAACGTAAATATCACCTCTCCTTTTGTCAGAAACACATTGAAAAATGCGGTTATAAAAAGGAGAATCCAGATAGGCTTAAGTCCGCGGAGGATATATCTTGCCGGAACCTTTGAAAGCTTCACCGTAAAGATAAGGAATAAAAGGACCGGAATATAAACCTTCGGATCCCTGAACATAAATATCGTAATGATGTATATCAGAGTTCCAACGAGTTTGGTCCTCGGGTCTAAACGATGGACTAAGGAATCAACATTATAATATTGTCCTAAAGTTATATCTCTTAACATTTCCCAAGCAGTTACTTTCTTTTTAAATACAGTCTTTCGATCATATCCGCTCCCTCTTTAACGGTAATGGGGAGATCCTCTATATCATAACCGGCTTCCTTAAGCTTTCCGGCCACGTTAGATACTACAGGGACATTAAGTCCCATCCCGATGAGTTCCTCCCTGTGGGAAAAGACCTCTTTCGGCTTTCCGTCAAAAGCAACCTCACCTTTGTTCATGACTATGATACGACCGGCATATTCAGCAACATCTTCCATGCTGTGGGAGACTAATATCACCGTCATCCCTTCTTTTTCATGGAGATCTTTTATCATATTAAGGAGCTGAACTCTACCGCTGGGGTCGAGTCCTGCCGTGGGCTCATCAAGGATGAGAACGCTCGGCTTCATTGCCAGTACGCCCGCTATGGCCACTCTTCTCTTCTGTCCTCCCGAAAGATCAAACGGTGAACGGTAAAAACATTCATCTTCGATCCCCACGGTCTTTAATGCCTCGTAGGCCCTTAATTCCGTTTCCTTACGGGATAAGCCCATATTCTTCGGTCCGAAGCAGACATCCTCAAATACCGTAGTTTCAAAAAGCTGATGCTCGGGATACTGGAAGATAAGCCCGACTTTGCTGCGCAGGTTTTTTTTGTCAAATTCTTTATCGGATATATCGGCGCCTTCAAAATATACCTCGCCCGAGGTAGGCTTGATAAGGCCGTTTAAATGCTGGATAAAGGTACTCTTGCCGCTTCCCGTATGTCCTATAAGACCGATGAACTCTCCGTCATCTATCTTAAGGTTCACATCCTTTACGGCAGCTACGCTCATGGCGGTACCTTCTTCATATATATGACTTAAATGATTTACGATAAGAGACATTTCGTTTCCTCCATAAATTCATCCTCTGTCAATATCCCTTTTTTATAAGGGATACCTCTTTTACGAAGCTCCTCCGCAAGAAGGGTTATCTGCGGAACGTTAAGGCCATATTCTTTTAATTTATCAACATCCGAGAATATCTCTTTGGGAGTACCGCTTAATACCACCTTGCCGCTGTCCATGACAAAGACCTTGTCCGCATATATGACTTCCTCCATATAATGCGTGATAAGGATCACAGTGATCTTCTCGACGTCATTTAAGGCCCTTACGGCGCGTATGACTTCCTTACGGCCTTTCGGGTCGAGCATGGCCGTAGGCTCGTCTAAAACGATGCATTTGGGGTGCATGGCAAGGACTCCCGCTATGGATACTCTCTGCTTCTGACCGCCCGAGAGCTTATTGGGAGACTTATCCGCAAACTCCTTCATATCCACTGCCTTTAAGGACTCATCAACGCGCTCTAAGATCTCCTTTGTCGGAATACCGAGATTCTCAGGGCCGAATCCGACATCCTCCTCGACGATCTGACCGATTATCTGATTATCCGGATTCTGAAAGACCATTCCTACCCTCTCCCTTATATCCCATAAAAGAGAATCGTCCGATGTGTCCTTTCCGTCTATAAAGACACTTCCCTCAGAAGGCGTAAGTATCGCATTAAAATGCTTTGCCAGCGTGGATTTGCCCGAGCCGTTATGGCCTAAAATGGCGATAAAATCCCCGTCGGAGACGGACATGTCGACTTCATCGACGGCTTTTGTGATGCCCTCGACATTTCCCTCTTCGTCACGACGGATGTATTCAAATGTGGCTTTGTCTGTTTTTATCATATAAATGTGAAAAGTGTGTCAGAAGAATACCTTCCTCTGACACACTGAAAAAATTTACTTATTAAATAATGTGTAATGTATGGATTAGACTAATTCTAAAACCACTTCCATAGCTGCGTCGCCCTTACGGGGTCCGATCTTAACGATACGGGTATAACCACCGTTACGATCTTTGTACTTGGGAGCTATGTCATCAAAGAGCTTTGCAACAAGGTCGATCTCTTTGGTGTTTTTCTTTCTTCCTGCTGTTTCAGCGGGAACCTCGGTCACAGGATATAACACCTTGAGCATCTGACGTCTTGCATGAAGTCTGGAGGGAAGATCTTTCTTTATCTCCTTCTCAACCTCATCATAAACTGTTACCTTCTTGCCGTCCTTCTCTTCTTTTACTCTCTTACCGTCGGCATCTTTTCTTGCTACCTTGGCAGTAACCTTAACTGTCTCGTAGTTATCCATTTCCTTAACCGCAAGAGCGATGAGCTTGTCTGCGATCTTAACTACTTCCTTGGCTCTGGCCTCGGTGGTAACGATCTTGCCGTGATATAAAAGATTTGTTACCTGATTTCTTAATAATGCTTTTCTCTGACTGCTTGTCTTACCAAGCTTTCTGTACTTTGCCATTTTATCCTCCGTTCCGCGGGCAACCGGGCATCGCTCGTCGGTCTTACATACCCTGCGCTTACTCCGCTTTGTATGGCTGCATAAAGGCGCTCATCGGACTTACCCTTTATGTGTTGATTACTCCTCAGAATCTCCGCTGTTAAGCTCTAAGCCTAATTCTTTAAGCTTTGCTAAAACTTCTTCTAAGGACTTGCGACCTAAATTTCTGACCTTCATCATATCATCAGAAGTCTTGCGGCAGAGTTCTCCGACCGTATTGATACCTGCTCTCTTTAAGCAGTTAAAGCTTCTGACTGAAAGCTCGAGCTCATCGATGCTCATTGTGGAAAGGCTTTCCTTCTCGTTACGCTCGGGCTCGATCATGACCTCTGCGCTCATTCCGTTCTCGGAAAGATCGATGAAGAGCTTTAAGTGCTCGCTTAATACCTTAGCTGCAAGGCTTACAGCCTCATCGGGCTCTAAGGTACCGTTCGTATAAACATCAAGGGTGAGCTTGTCAAGGTCCGTTACATTACCTACACGGGTATTCTCAACGGTCATGTTAACTCTTTCAACGGGAGTATAGATGGAATCAACCGCTATTACTCCGATGGGGAAATCTTCCGTCTTGTTCTTGTCGGCACTGACGTAACCCCTGCCCTTGGTGATCGTGATCTCCATATAGAGCTTGCAGTCCTTGCCGCCGCTTAAGGTTGCAATGACCTGATCCTTATTGATGATCTCTACTTCGCTGTCTACCTGGATATCGGCTGCGGTAACAACACCTTCGCCTTCGAACTCGATATATCCGATCTTAGCTTCATTTGAGGAGCTGTTGTTACGGATAGCGAGATTCTTTAAATTCATGATGATCTCGGTCACGTCTT